>CAZPLJ010000004.1:75454-77605 GCA_964587545.1 uncultured Caulobacterales bacterium
GTTTGAATAAAAAGATGCGGCGTTTCCAATTTTGCGCTAAGATATCTCTATCATAACGCATGAAAGGGGAGTGCGTGGACGCACAGATACGCCATTCAGAGCCTTTATCGCGAGATGCAAAAACGCGTATTCGCAGCAATCTCATGCGGGCTTTTGTAAAGGCCTGCGCAAAACATGGACCAGAGACAGATATTCTCACAGATGGCGACGGGACCGTCCTAACCTATGGTAAGTTGCGACGCGCAGTGTTTGCCTTATCAGCCCCCTTAAAAAAAATGACCAACAAAGACGAGGCTCTGGGGATATTGCTCCCGACGGGTGCGGGGGCGGTCATTGCGTTGCTCTCGGCTCACGCAGCGGGCCGGACGCCTGCTATGATGAATTTCACCGCCGGGGTAAAAAACCTCAAAGCGGCGGCTAAAACCGCGCCTTTTACCAAAGTGATCACAGCCCGTAAATTTGTCGAACTTGCGAGCCTTGATGAGCTCGTTAAGGAGCTCTCAGAGGATATGGAGTTTATCTATCTGGAGGATTTGCGAGAGCATATCGGTCTCTGGTCTAAAGTCCGCGCCGTCTTAGGTCCAGCCATGCCCTGGGCCTTTCTGCCCAAGCCTAGACCTGATGATACGGCGATTATTCTCTTTACCTCCGGAACGGAAGGCGCGCCCAAGGGGGTTGTGTTAAACCATGCCAATATTCTCGCCAATATTGAACAGATCAAACAGCATGTGGAGTTAAAAGACACGGACAAGTTTTTTAACCCGCTACCGACCTTTCATTGCTACGGCCTTACAGCGGGCACGCTTTGGCCCTTAATCGCAGGTCACCACGCGGTTTTGCACCCATCGCCCTTACAGACAAAAACCATCGCCTACCGCATAACGAAAACCCAATCGACTGTGCTGTTTGCGACCGACACCTTCTTGCAGCAATATATGCGCGCTAGCAAAGACGGCGGGCTTAAGACGTTGCGCATTGCGGTCTGCGGGGCGGAGCGTGTGCGTGAGGAAACGCGTAAGACGGCCGAGAAATTCACCATGGAAGTGCTGGAAGGCTACGGCGTCACAGAGGGCGCGCCTGTGCTGGCGGCCAATCAGCCGGGCGATATTCGGCCTGGCACGATAGGAAAAATGCTGCCCGGTATTGAGACCCGTATCGAGCCGGTTGAGGGCATAGAGGGCGCCGGATGTTTATGGGTGAGGGGCCCCAACATCATGAAAGGCTATATCTCGCCGGATAACCCCGGACAGACCATCGCGCTTAAAGATGGCTGGCATAATACGGGCGATGTGGTCTCTGTCGATGATGAGGGCTATTATGTCATTCGCGGGCGTATCAAACGCTTTGCTAAAATCGGCGGAGAGATGGTTTCGCTCACCGTGGTTGAAAATTGCGCCGCTACCGTCTGGCCAGATTACATGCATGCCGCAACCACCTTGCCGGATAAACGAAAAGGAGAGCAAGTCGTGCTCTTAACCGAATATCCGGATGCCAAACGCTCAGACCTTCTCGTGTGGGCGCAAAATCACGGCGTGCCGGAAATCTCTGTGCCCAAGAAAGTTATATCGGTCGACGCCGTTCCCGTGCTGGGCACAGGCAAGCTTGACTATGTATCGCTCAATAAAATGGCCAAGGACAAGTTGGGGATTGAATAATGAAAGTGACCGACGCCCATAATGCCCGCGTGGCGGCGCTTATTTTTGCCGATATCTATCCGCATTATGTCAATAAGATCGAAAAGAAAGGCCGCACCATCGAGGAGCTGCATCAGCTTATTCATTGGCTCACGGGTTATACGGATGAGGACTTGCAAAGATTAATGCGTGAGAACGCCACCTTTGAAACTTTCTTTGCGGGCGCCACCCTTCATCCCAACGCGCATCTGATTAAGGGTGTGATTTGCGGCTACCGGATTGAAGAGATCGACAATGATCTCACACGCCAAAGCCGCTATCTCGACAAGCTCATCGATGAGTTGGCCAAGGGCCGTAAAATGGACAAGATTTTGCGGGCAATGTAGGGCCGTCTCGCTAAAATGTGCGCGCGATATGATCCGCTAATCGTTTCAATCCCTTGCGGCCATCCGGTGTGGGGATAAATAGGATAAAATCATGGCCATAGCCCTCAAAGATATGATGGCTGTGCGCTTGC
>CAZPLJ010000005.1:0-74181 GCA_964587545.1 uncultured Caulobacterales bacterium
CTTACAAGCTTGCGAGCTGATACAATAATAAAAATAAGGGAGGGAGACATGTCAGACGCAATATTTCCGCAAGGCGCTGCATTGATCTTTGGAGCCACGGGCGGGGTTGGCCAAGTGGTCGCCAAAGAGTTCGCCAAAGCTGGCAGCGATGTCGCTATCATGTTTCGCTCTAAAGACACGCTCGCCGCGGAGCTTGAAGACGGGATGAAACGAATTGGGCGAACGGCCAGCACCCATCAATGTGACGTCACCGATCCGGGCGCTATTGAGGCGGCCATTACAGACGCCATAAACACCCATGGCCGCATACACACGATGGTTTGGGCGGCAGGGCCCTTAGTCGAGCAGGTCCTTATTCAGGAATCCTCTTTTGAGCAGTGGAAGCGTTCCGTCGATATAGAGGTTCATGGTTTTTATCAGGCCTCTAAAATCCTGATTGATCATATGCGAGAAAAAGGGGGCGGGTCTTTCGTGCATTTAGGTTCAGCGGGTGATGTCAGCTTTCCGCCCAAGGATGTGTTATCGGTTGCGCCTAAGGCGGCCAATGAAAGCCTTATTCGTGGCATTGCCCGAGAAGAGGGGATGCATAATATCCGCGCCAATAGTGTGCTTTTGGGCGTCATAGAGGCCGGTATGTTTTTAGAACTTACAGAGCAGGGCGTATTCACCGAGGAGTGGGTCAAAGAGGTTCAGAAAAATCTGGCCTTAAAACGCTGGGGGCAACCCGAGGAAATTGCGCATGCAGCGATCTTTTTGGCATCTAACAAAGCGGCTTATATTACGGGTCAGCAAATCAATGTATCCGGGGGGTATGGTTTATAGTTTGCGTAGTAAATAGGCAAAAAACTACGCAAAAGCTGGCAAAATATGACCACAGCCCTTGAAATGCGTAATAATATGGCGCAAAATTACGATATATAACATGCGGGAGATTTGTTATGGCGACAACAGAGGATTATGGAATAGGCCAGTTCACCTTCCCACGCGGATGGTTTGTGGTTGGCGAAGCCAAAGACGCGACCAATAAGCCGGTGTCTTTACGCTATTTCGGTCGGGATATGATTATGTATCGCGGCGCCAGCGGACGGGTCGTCGTCATGGATGCCTATTGCCCGCATATGAAAACCCATCTGGCCAAAAACACGACGAGCTATGTTGTGATGGATGGTAAACAGGTGGACGGTGATGATATTCGTTGTCCCTATCATGGATGGAAATTTGGGCCGGACGGGGCGTGTAACGAAATTCCCTATTCGCCGGCGCCTATCCCCAAAGCGGCCAAGATTAGAAGTTTCCCGACCCGCGAATGGGGCGGGCTTGTTTTGATGTGGCATGACGACGAGGAGATGGAGCCGGATTATGAGCCGCATCCTTTGCCGGAATGGGAGGATGAGAAATGGGTCAATTGGAAGATTGATGATCTGGGTGGGCTGGGCTGTCATAGTCAGGAAGTCATCGACAATATTACTGACAAGGCTCATCTTGAACCCATCCATGGCTCTCAAGATATTCAATATTTTGAAAATATTTATGAAGATCATAAGGTCTGGCAAAAGTTAGCTGCCGGTCACAAGACGCTATCTGATGACATATTGGTTAATGATACTTGGTATACGGGGCCGGGCCTGCTGATGAGTAAGATGGAAGGTTATTATAATTCCATCATGTTGGTCGCGCATACGCCGGTTGAAGATGGTACGGTTCATGCCTGGCATGCGCTGATGGTTGAGCCGCCAAATTACCCGCCCTCTGAAGAGGATATGGGCGCGATTGCGGCCTATCAAGAAGCCTCGCGAGCGGCGCTTTATCAGGACTTTGACGTCTGGGCGAATAAGCAGCCTTGTCTACAAGTCATGCAGGTTCCGGGCGACGGTCCGTTTGGCAAGACGCGGGTGTGGTATAAGCAGTTTTATAATCCACGTAAGGATGCCAAAAAATATCAAAAGGCTGTTAACGGGACTTATCCTGTCAAGGGTACAGCGCGGGATCCTTGGCCTGAGGCGGCAGAATAGCTAGCTGATTTTATTGGCCATGGCACGCGCGGCGCGGCGTCCCGAATAGATGCCGTCTGCAATGGATAGCCCGCTCACATATAGCCAGGAGGCGACACCGACCGCGTTTCGCCCGCCGGCATAAAGTCCTTTAATGGGACCAGACTCGCCCATTACGGCTCCGGTTTTCTCGTCGACTTTGAGGCCGCCAAGGGTGAGGGTAGATAAGGGGAGCATCTTAGCGGACACGCCGACATTAATGGCGTAAAAAGGAGGCGTTAGAATAGGGGCTACGTCGTCTTGGGTTTTTAGGAAGGGATCGGACCTATCGCCCGACGTAATCGCGTTATACGCGGTGATTTCATTTTGGAGGGCTTCAGCTGGAATACCGATTTTACTCGCCAGACCTTCCAGGGTTTTGGATTTCTTCGCCGTAAATTTCACGGCAATTTTGGCAAGAATTCGTTGAAAGTCGAGGGCCTTATCGCCTTTCACATCTTCGAGGGCTTGTGTTGCAAGAGGCTTATCTAAAATGAGCCACCCAATGCCATCTTGATTTTCAATCAGTTCAATTCCCATCGTCGCCCCATAGGACATCTCATTGATAAAACGTTGCCCCCGTTGATTGACGATTAAGCCCTTAGCAAAAGAGAGAGGTGGGTTGATAAACCGCCAGGCTGTCACCCGGTCCATATTGTCGGCAATACCGCCTGCGGTTTGTCCAAGCCGTATCCCAGCCCCGCTATCCCCGTCCGTTCCGAGGGGGTAGGCGCCGACATATTTTGGCGCGTAATGATTGAGCATCTTCTTATTGAAAATAAAACCACCCGCGGAGAGCATCACGCCCTTACGGGCTTTAATGAAAACTTCCTCACGACCTGCCGCCAATTCTTCGGCCTGTGCCTGCATTTTGCGCGCGCGTTTTAAGAAGACCCGTGAGCCGGGAATAACCGGCGGGACTTTCTTGAGTAGATTTTTAGCCTTCTCACGTAAGGTGACATAAGCAGATAATTTTTCATCATTGGAAAAACGTAAGGCTTTGACACCTTGAACCTGCCCATCGCTATCCAATATCAATTGTCGAACTTCCGTATTCGTCATGACATCTAAACCACGTTGTTTGGCACTATCTAACAAAGGATCAAACAATGCGTTTCCAAGGTTCATAGCTTTTTTGCCCTGCTCTGGTGGCACATATCCCCGGTGACCGCGTGCGGCAGGCTTAGCTTTTTGATTATAAGGCGCGATTAACGTGTTATCGGAATGATATAGAAAATATTGCGGTGCCGGGTAAGAGGTCTTTTTCGGGAACAAAGTCGGGCGGAAGTCGGTTCCGTGGCCAATCATCCAATCAATTGTTGGTGCGCTTTGCTGGCAAAAATCTCGTAGCGTTTCATCGGACACGATATTGCCTGTCTCAAGTTTGAGATAGTTAAACATGTTATCGACATTATCTTCAACACCCGCTTCTTTTTGAATGGATGTGCCGCCACCGGCATATATCACACCACCTGAGGCGACTGTCGCGCCGCCGCCTTCAAACCGGTCTATGGCTATGACGGAGAGACCTTCTTCTAGCGATTGGAGAGCGCAAGCAACCCCCGCGCCGCCTAGCCCAACGACGATAACGTCGATTTCACTATCCCAGTTTATATCACTGCCCGATTGTATGACTTTGGCGGCTTCAATGTTGGAAAACCAATTTTCATTATTTGGGGTAATTTGTTCCATGCTATCGTCACGCAAATCGAAAAAATAAGGCCACAACGAGTGTGGCCCACATTCTAACTATTTCTATTAAGATTAAAAATTATACCCAAGAGAGATGCCATAACTTCTTGGTTGGCCGAAGACTTGAACCGGAAAGGCAAAAGTTTCAAATGGCAAGGCGTCAATTATATAATTGTCATCTGTCAGGTTTTGTCCCCATAAAGATATAGCGAGGTTATTGCCGCCGATATCAAAGCCCATGCCGATATTACCGCTAAGGAGGTTTTGTGCAGAGAGGCGGGTTTGGTTTTCCGGGACTCGTAACAAATCATCTTTATGACTAAATGTTAAATTGGCAAATACATCATAACCGCTCAAATCACCGTTATAACTCAAGGATGCCAAATATTGATTTTTCGGTGTGCCCTGAAGTTCATCGCGTTCAGAAATGGTCATTAAGACTGGATTTAAGACGTCGCTTTGCTCCCCGTCAATAAATGTGTAACTACCTCGAGCTGTGAAATTCTCAGTGAGCGCAAATAAACCATCAACCTCGAAACCGTAGGTCTCTTGATCCGTATTTACGACCGCGCGAGATGTTGCAATTAAAGGGTCGGTTGAAACCGTGGTTTGTACGTTAGAGAAATCGGAGAAGAAGCCTGCGGCATTCACTCTGGCGCGACCATCCATGAAGCTTCCTTTGAAGCCAGCTTCTAATGCTGTTATATCCTCGCGGTCGAAATTGAAGTCTGCCCCGAATGTTTCACCTTGAAGACGAGGTCCGACGGCCGCGGCATTAAACCCACCCGCCCGGAAGCTTTCTTTATAGCTGGCATAAAGTAACACGTCTTCATTGAGGTCATATTCCAAAGTCAGACTCGGGTTTAAGACACTATCGTCAAAAGTGCTTATATTTGGCAGAATTGGGTTGCCCAACAGGTCTATCGTATCGATGAAAAATGGGGAGAATGACTGACCTACTCCATCTTTACTTTCGTCAGAATAACGAAGTCCAGCCGTTATACGGAAATTGTCCGTCGCATGCCAAGTCGCTTGTCCATAGAGAGCGAGAGCTGTTGTATCTATGTCTAAGGTGTTTGAAGCGGATTGGCGCGCCCCCCCCAGACCTGCAGCTATCGTTGGATTTAAGATACCTAAAATAGCATTTGCTGTTCCTGAAACGGCAGGGTCAGGATTGAAAGTTTGACCGAATATGATTCCTGCGAGTGGGATTGGGCCTCGGGCTTCAGGTCCAAAAACGTCACGGCCAAAGACTCCCGGGGCAACCTGAATATTATCAACAAATCCATTTATCGTAAACGGCGCACCACTTGCGGCTAGTCCTTGATCAATCCCTGCCGTAAGCAGAGGAGAGAATCCTGCGAGTGCAAATAAATAGTCGTTAGCCGCGTTTTGGTTTACAACAACTGGGCCTGTTCCAGTTTGTTCATCATAATAGAAACCGCCTAGCGTGTAATCCAAGCGCCCATCAGCAGCACTACCCGTATAGGTAATATCAAAACTGGCTTGGTCATGAACTAGGTTTCTAGAGCCACCTGGAGGAGATAAGAATAATCCGGCCTCTGGCGGCGTACCTGTGAAGGCTGACGCAAAGTCAGGGCGCAATGTTTGGCCTGTTGCGCTGAAAGCAAATGGGAGAGGCGCAAGCGCTGCATTAAATCCGCCCGTAATCTGATTTAAGATCGCCGGATTAGCTGTCGGAATAAGCGTTACAAATCGCGAACTATCTGCATCCCGAATGGCAAGCGTGGCTTTGACTTCATGCCCGTCTCTTGGCGTCCAAGATGCAATGAGCGATAGCCCTTGCGTTTCCAAATCACCATCTTCGTTTTCAAAGGCTGTTGTGACTTCTTCCTGACGCCCATCATTAAATGGCGTTATGGCTGCGGCAAACGGGGCGGCTCCGGTCCCGAAGGATTGATAGAATAAAGGTTCTTTTCTAACCTCATTATAGTCGGCAGCCAGATCCACACGGAATTGATCGGAAAACTCAACACCTAAAACCCCGCGAATGCCAAATTTTTCTTCACCGCCGAAATCTGCGCCTGGTCCGTTGTTTTCAACCCATCCATCTCGGCTGAGGTAAGATCCCGATACACGGAGAGCAGCTACTTCACTCAAAGGAACATTGACAGCTGCACTACCTTTGATGTGATCGAAGTTGCCATACTCGGCTTTTAACCTCCCTGACACTTCACTTGTATCTGGCTTTGTCGAAATGAGGTTTACGGCACCGCCAACTGAATTTCGCCCATATAGCGTTCCTTGCGGGCCTTTCAGAACTTCGATACGCTCTAGATCCGGCATGTCGAAGGCAAGCCCCTGTGTTTTTCCGAGATAAATGCCGTCTTGATAAATGGCAACGCGGGAATCTTGTCCGACCTGTGGATCTAAAATCCCAATACCGCGAATATTTACTTGCACACCATTTGCGTCAGCCGAGTTCGGCGTAACTGTAACCCCAGGTGCGATACGTCCGATGTCTTCCAGTCCTTCGATACGGTTAGTTTCCAGGGCTTCAATATCAAAAGCTGCAATCGATATTGGGACATCCTGAAGATTTTCTTCTTTTTTCTGCGCCGTTACAATGATTTCATCGATGACTTGAGACTGCGCTGATGTGGCGAACGCCAAACTTGATGCGCCAAGAATAAGAAGTTTTGCTAGATTACCTTTGTGAGACGTCATTTTATCCTCCCCAGATATGATGTGCCTTATGGTGTGTCTTTTAGACTGATTATTAACTTTATTGTTAATCCAATTGAAAAGAGGTCGCAACAAGTTCCGTTAAAATAATTCCAAAAAATTGCGCGTTTCGTACTAATTAGGGAGTAAAAAAGTCATTTTGCGTAGTAATGTTGCATATTTACTACGCATATTGGTATTCGCCATTGATTTTCTACAGACTGTATTTCACAGTTAAAGCGTTAATTTTTACAAGGAAGAATCGTGAGTCTTGAAGACCGGATAGCTATTATTGAAGCGGAAAGTGCCATTCGCAAACTTAAGGCTGAATATCTTAATGCCTGTGACAGAAAAGATCCTGAGAGTATGAGGTCATGCTTTACCAAAGAAGCTATTGTGGAGTACCCACCATTAGGAGAGTTTGACGTTGATGGACTTATCGAACTCTTTACGACCATGGCGGTTAAAACCAATATTATTGACGCGCATCAGGGGTTTAACGCTGAAATTAGTGTGAATGGCGATAAAGCTGAAGCGGTCTGGGGCTATAGCTATTCTATGTTTAATCCGGATGATGAGAGTTTTCGTTTCATTACCGGTTTTTATCATGATCGATATGAGCGCGCGAATGGCGAGTGGTTGATAAGCTATAGTAAAACGCTTCCTCGTCGTATTTTTGATGGTCAGAAAACCAAGACAGGTTTGCAAGGCCATCTGGTTGGAGGGTAATATGCAGCATGCGGTTCTAACGGGGTCGGCTAATGGTATTGGCGCATCGGTCCGGCAAAGATTGCAAGACCAGGGTTTCAAAATCATCGGAATAGATTTGGATGGACAGGAAATATCTGCTGACCTTTCCACGCCTGCGGGTCGTGAAAGTGCGATTAACGAAGCGCTTGAAATGACGAATGGGCAAATAGATCGGCTGGTTTTGGCAGCTGGCCTAGGCGGACATATAGAAAATGGGGCTCTGGTAGCAAAGGTCAATTATTTTGGGGCTATTAGCTTGCTCGATGGATTTAAAGATGCGCTGAGTAAGGCGAGCGGACGAGGGGTCGTCATTGGATCAAACTCAGCTCAGATGCGAACCAATCCCGATAGCCCGATGGTGGAAGCGATGCTTGAGGGAGATGAAGCAAAGGCCGTAGAAATCATTGGGGATTTTCATGCGGCCATGGTCTACCCGCATTCTAAGCATGCGTTAACTCGTGCCGTCAGGAGACGCGCCGCCGAGTTGGGTCAAATTGGCATCCGTATGAATGTTATCGCGCCGGGCCCGACTGAAACGCGAATGCTGCAAGGTGTTAGGGAGCATCCAACATTCAGTCAAAGTTTGAAAGCAATTCCTATACCTCAGGGGCGCTTTGGCGAAGTTGAAGAGATAACCAATGTGATTGAGTTTATGTTATCTGATGCCGCATCGCATATGCATGGAAGTGTCATTTATGTGGATGGGGGATCGGATGCGCAAGTAAGATCTGATAGCTTTTAGAAGTTTCCGAATGACATTCGGAAAGTCATAATATATAAACATAAGTAATTATAAATATGGGGAAGATGTGAAATGACAGATCAAAAATCTGCCGTGATTACGGGCGCGGCTATGGGCATGGGGGCCATGAAAGCCAAAAAGCTTGCTGATAGAGGTTGGCTGGTCTTTGCGGGTGTTTTGCCCGGCGCGGACACATCTGAGTTGGGTGATAATTCAAACATTATTAAAGTCGAACAAGATGTTACCTCGGAATTGTCTGTGTCTAGGAGTGCAAAAAAAGTGTCTGAGCATTTGGGCGATGCGGGCTTGGATCTTCTTATCAATAATGCGGGCATAGCCAATATCGGGACTGGGCCTATTGAAGGCATTCATATGGAGGAGACAAAGAAGCTCTTTGAAGTCAATACATTTGGAATGTTGCGTGTCACTCAGGCTTTTCTTCCAATGATACGGAAAGCGGCACCTAATTCGCGGATTATCAATTTTGCGTCTGGTGCCGTGAGAGCTAACCCTGTCTGTTCTGGCAGCTATAATATGTCAAAATGGGCCGTCGAGGGCATGACCTGCACGCTTAGAAATGAGCTTGCGCCATTCGGTATCGAGGTAACGTCGATTGAGCCCGGTGCGGTTAAAACACATATGACGGCCAATGCGGAAGAAACGACCAAGTCTATCTGGAGCAATATGTCTGATGAGGTTCGCGCCGTTTATGAACCCCATCTGCTTGACACAACGACAGTCAAAATGGTTGAGCAAATCAATGCAGGGAATGATCCCGACTATGTCACGGATGGTGTATTGGCGCTTTTGGAAAAGTCAAATTGGAAACCGCGATACCTTGTCGGTAAAGATGTCAAAGCCATGAAGCCTATGGTGGCTTTCCTGCCAGAGCGTACATTTGAAAAAATCATCCAAAAGGCGGTTGGTATCAACAGATATAAAGGTTGATCATGTCTGATATTGCTCAGAAATTTCAGGCCTTAAAAGACGCAACTGTGCGATTAAGAAATACAACCGCGTCGGAACGCATGGCAAAGCTTAATGCGCTTTGGGATGCGATGGTGGCACGTAAAGAAGACTTGTTTGCAGCCGCCCATGCGGAACGTGGCACCCATGATCTGGATATGGCGGCAGAGCTCGTCATGATCAAAGGTGAACTCGATTATTTCGGGAAAAATCTAGCCAAATGGATGAAGCCAGAAAAGGTTAAAAACTCCCTCAGCACAATGGGCAAGACATGTGAAATTTGGCGGCAGTCCAAAGGGGTTGTTCTCAATATGGCGGCTTACAACGCGCCCACAGCTGAAAGTTTCATCCCGTTAATGGCGGCTTATGCAGCTGGAAATGCTTGTGTCATCAAGCCATCAGAGCTTGCACCCCAATCCGCTCAAATTCTGCAAGAAATTGTGAATGCGGTGTTTCCCACCGATGAAGTGGAGGTCATTCAAGGCGGAGTCGAAACGGCTCAAGAGCTTTTAACACTGCCTTTTGATCATATCTATTATACGGGCGGGATGGCTGTTGGTAAAATCGTTATGAAGGCGGCGGCTGATCATTTTGCATCCGTAACGCTTGAGATGGGCGGCAAGAACCCTGTCATTATTGATGAGACAGCCAAAATTGAAAACGCAGCCACGAAACTGTCCTGGGGACGGGTGATGAATGCGGGGCAGGTCTGTATCGCACCCGACTATGCGTTGGTTCATGAAAGCGTGAAAGACGAGTTTCAAACGCAGATCGCGGAGAAAATTCAAGCACAATATAATAGTGAAGGGACCGGGCTCGAAAACTCATCCTACGTTCCGCGTATTATCAATGAGCGTCATGCCAATCGTATCAAAGGTCTCGTGGATGATGCCATCAAAAAGGGCGCGACCGTCGTCTGTGGTGGTGGAAGCGATATTAAGGATCGTTATATTGAGCCAACCGTTCTCACCGATGTCACTGAAGATATGGAAATCATGAAAGAAGAAGTCTTTGGGCCTGTACTTTGTGTTGTCGGTTATCAAAACCGTGAAGAGGTTTTGGAGCATATTAAGCCGCGCAGAAATCCTCTCGCGATGTATATCTACTCCACGAATGATAATAATATTGATTACTTCCTAAAGAATACGTCTTCAGGGTCTGCTGTGGTAAATAATAATTGCGTACAGGCTGGAACTAATCCGCGCCTACCGATGGGGGGTATAGGGTCATCGGGCATGGGACGTATTGGCGGATTTGAGGGATTCAAAACCATGTCCAATGAGAGAGCCGTAGTGCATCAACCATTGGACAGATTTCGGGATTTCCTTATCCAGATGCCACCTTATTCAGAGCGCTACAACAACATCATAATGAAAGCTTTGAAATAAGCTATGGTCTCTAAACGCGGTAACGAGATTGTCTTTGATGATCTAGCTGATCCGCAATTTAGCCGATTGCAAAAGTTGATTTTGTCACTCGGCAATAAAGCCAAAACAACCCTGACAGTTAAGGCTGTTTTGGACGCGGCCAAAGAGGCTACAGGTCTATCTGACTTTGGTTCGGATCATTTTATTAAACCACTCGGCGTGTTGGTTGATGAATATGACAATGATGATTTAACACCCATTGGCAGGCAAAGATTATTTGATGATCTTGTGCGTTGTGCGTCTAACCGTCTTATTATTCAACATCATAAGACGGAGCGTGCTGGTAAATTAGAAGAAAGCAAAATCACCAAACCGCTGACGATTGCCGGCTTGCCACGTTCCGGTACAACGAATTTGGTGAACATGCTGGCGGCGGATTCCCGCTTTCAAAAACTTCCGCTTTGGGTTGGCCAAGAACCGTTATTGGCGCCGGGCAAAGAAAAGGCTGGGTTTGGCCTCAAGCGAGGGGCGAAATTTCTGGCCGCGAGATTAAAGAATAAAAATCATTGGGTGGATGATCCACGTTATTTTCGCTGCGCCATGCGCTGGGCGGGGATGCAAATTATGGGTCCAGAAATTGCCGCGATGCATCCTATGAACCCGGATCATATCCATGAAGAATTAGAGCTCATGACCTTTGATTTTGGCTGCAATCAATTTGAGTGGACTTCGATGATACCGCAATATCGCGACTATTATTACTCGACTGATCAGACGCCACATTATGAATATATGGATGAAGTCATGCGACTGATCCAAATAGACCGAGATGATAACCGGCCATGGGTGACTAAAAATGTTCAAAACCCGGAACAACTCCTAGCCCTTAAACATATCTGGTCCGATGCGACGGTTATATTCACCCATCGTGACCCTGTCGCCGTTATCCAAAGTACGGCAACCATGCTGACCTGGGCGCAACGCATGATGCGAAATAAAATCGATCCGAAATCCGTTCTAGATTATTGGACAGACCGGTTTGAGCGCTTATTACGCGCCTGTGTGCGGGATCGTGCAATTTGGGGACCGAAACAAAGTATGGATGTCTTGTTCCACGAATATATGGCGGACCAAATGGGAACTCTGGCGAAAATCTATGATTTGCATGACATGGAATTTACCGACCAAGCCAAGCAGGAAATGGCGGACTTTATCAAAGCTCATCCTCGCGGAAAACATGGGCGTGTAACGTATAAACTCGAAGAACATTTTGGAGTGAGACCTGAAGAAATTCGGGAGCGGTTTGATTTTTATTTCAAGACATTCCCTGTGAGAATTGAAGTTGAATAGGGCTCGCATTACTCAGCTGTTTTTTACTCTCATCTTGGTCGGACTAGCCTTTCTATTGGGTCGTTTCACTCAACCTAAGCCTCAATTGAGCCTATCAGCTCATATTACCGGAGATATGGACGTCGCTTGGGACAATTTTTTAGAGATGCAGGAAAAGACTCGACAATTTATACTGTCTCAACCTCAGTTTCACGACAGCCCGCAATCCGCAGCAGAAGGTTATCGTAGCCTGTTGTACAATATGGCGGGTGCTATTGATTTATCCTTGCATGATCCAGATTTCCCACGCTTTTCTCGAATGCCGGATCTGGGGAGTAAAAGCGGAATGGATAACCCAGATAATGATTATAAAATGGCCCTTATCGATGGTGAAAAAGATTATATTATTCGCGGGCAGCTTAATTCTGGGCGGCAATTATATTTGCAATCTGTGTATGGTCAGCCCGGTGTAGGGGATGCCGGGCCGGGTAGCTTTGTTGGGAGCATTGCTGGTTCAGACATTGAGTTTGGTCCCAATAGAACTTTCTTAATTTATGTCGCGTCGAAAGCGCCAGACGGGGCTGAAAATTGGCTCAGAATAGATGAAGGCGTTGAAATCATCTTACTAAGATATACGGATAGTGAGTGGTCTAACAACGTGCAATCAGATTGGATAACGATTGAGAAGGTTTGCCCTGATTGCGATCTGCATCCGGATAATTATTCACCTGAGAGCGCTATCAAATTACTCAACAATGTCTCAGCTTCATTGCACGATAGGACTGTAAGTTGGGTAAGTATTGCAAACCGAATTTGGACATTATTGCCTACAAATGAAATTGGAGAGCCAAGACCAACACCAAACGGTTTAACGGGACAATATTCAGCTTTTGGAAAGTTTGACCTTGAAGACGATGAGGCACTTATCTTGTCGGTCCCTGTTTCGGATACAGCTTACCAAGCTATACAGCTAGGCAATCGCTGGTTTCATAGCCTGGAATATCAACATCGCCAATCAAGCTTAACGGTGACTCAGTCCAAACCAGATGAAACGGAAATTATTCACTATGTCATTTCTAAAAAGGACCCGGGTGTCTGGAACTGGTTGGATACAGGAGGTCTAAGACGAGGCCTGATTATGATCCGTTGGCAAGGTAGTAAAACGGCACCGCAAAATAAAATGGACTCACAGCTAATCGATGTAAGTGAAATCAAATCAGTCTTACCAGAAGAAAGTTTTGTATCGCCTGATGAGAGAAAAGCCCAAATGGAACGTCGAGCTGACGTGATCTCCAAACGATATCAATAATTAGTTTGGATCGGCAGGCGTAAAGTCGCTCGGGAAGTTGTGGAAATAGGAAAATTCTTCAGCACGGTGACTAATGCGCCATCCCTCGTCAGTTCGAACTAATTCATCCGCATACCAAATGCCCACGAAGAAGACATGTGGTTGACCATCTTTTTGAATGACCATGGGGTTAAAGCAGATTGTTCGGGCTGATCCAGTATTCCCGTCCAACTTGATTTGCGGCAAACCTAGCATATGTTGCATGCCGGAGAATTTATCCAGCGCTTTGTTTAGATAGGCCTTGGTTTCCTCAAGATTTCCCTTAGCGCCGCCAACCGCTGTATAATCTATGATCGCTTCTTCTGTGAAAATATCATCCAAGGCGGAAAAATTCTGACTATCAATGGCGTGGCAGTAATCTGCCAAGAGGTCTTGGATTTCAAACCGATCAGAAAGTTCCTGTTGGTCTTTCATTCGTATTTAATCCTGCCCTTATCGCCGTAATTTTTTTGAAGAACCTGCGTGGCGAGGGGGCCAAAACCGCTCCACATATCCTCATTGACTTTGTCAGCAGGTATAACAACATCCGCATAATCTAATGGTGCTCGCCAACCGGGATGAGGTTGGATTTTGACCATAGTTCCACCTACAGGGTGCTGAGCCAATCGTGCGTCCAGAATATCCTGCAGCCGGGCAACTTGATTTGGGTGTTTGTCTTTGAGATCAACCTCTTCGTTCGGATCCTCCCAAACATTATATAGCTCGGTTGTAACTTTTGTTTCGCGGCGCTCATGATCGACCAGTTGATATAACTTCCAGGGCCCATCCAGCACGCCATATTGGAAGCGATTATATTCAGACACATTGGACGTGAATATAAGTGGGTCTCCGCGATCTTTAGGGCCTTTTCCTAAAACAGCATTCCAACGATCAATCCCGTCGATATCCTTTTCATAAAGAGGTTGAACCTTGGCCGCGCTTGCAAGGGTCGGGAAGACATCCATAACTGACATGACATTTTCATTGATGGTCTCAGCAGGGATTACCTCGGGCCAGCGCATCACAGAAACCACCCGAATGCCACCTTCATATGTATCCAGTTTTTGCCCTTTAAGAGGCGTGTTCACACCTCCGAAATTAAAAAAGCCGCCATTATCCGTGAAGAATAAAACAATGGTATTTTCAGCAATGCCTTGCTCATCCAGCGTGTCTAAAATGCGGCCAATTGCTTGATCCATACTATCAACCATAGCCGCATAAGTTTTCATGGGGGCTCGCGGCGTGTTTAAGCGATTGCTATATTTGGCAATGTCTTCATCTTTGGCTTGAACAGGGGAATGCGGCGCTAGGAACGGCACATAAAGGAAAAATGGTTTCTCTTTGTCGCGAATGTCATTGAGATAGCGCACCGCCTGTTCACCATGAATATCGGTTGCATATTCTCCGTTATGATCACGTATTTCGCCGTTCTCTTGAAAATCATGTCCGCCCGCAAAGTCATGTTCAAAATAGCTGACATCCGTATTGAAGTGACCGTAGAAATGGTCAAACCCGCGCGCATTGGGCGTATGTTGCTCAATCGTATGGCCCATATGCCATTTCCCAATCATGGCTGTATCATAACCTGCGGCTTTGAAACTTTCCGGCATGAAATGTTCTTCGGGCGACACACCACCATTATCCCAGGCCATGAAGACAGCATGGGCTACACCGAGCTTAATCGGGTCTCGTGCTGTCATGAGAGCTGCGCGGGTCGGGGAACAAAAAGGCGTGGCGTAAAATCTCTCCAGGCGCATACCTTCTTTGGCAAGGCGATCAATATTGGGCGTTTTTATATCTGAACCGTGATAACCAACGTCGGCCCAACCTAGATCGTCGGCCAACATGATAACTACATTTGGAGGTGGAGAGTCCGCTGGACGTTCTTTGACTAAATCGGCAATATTTGATGTTTCGGCTTGAGAGAACTCATAGCTTGATGATGGAGTCGCGCGTAATTTTATTTTGAAAAAAACAAATGCAGCGATCAGACATAAAATCAGAATTATGAAAATCTTTTTGAACATTAGGCTATTGATCCTGTAACGGGCACGTCTCCAAACATATAGTTCATGCTGTTCTCCCTAGTTAAACTAATCATTCGCGCCCATGGCGTGTTTCGCCGCCACATATCCAAACGTCATGGCTGGCCCTAGAGTGGCGCCTGCTCCAGGGTAAGAATGCCCCATCACGGAAGATGAGCAATTACCTGTTGCGTAAAGTCCCTCTATGGGATGTCCTTTTTCATTAACGGCCTGCGCGTTGACATCGACATCTATCCCACCCTTCGTGCCAATATCACCGGGGCGGGCCTGAAAGGCGTAGAATGGGGGCGTGTCTATAGGCGCGAGACAGGGATTGGGCGTTACGGTTTTATCACCGTAATAACGATCATAAGCATTTCCGCCTTTGTCAAAATCTTCATCCTTGCCAGTCTTTGAAAAATACGCAACGCGTTGCGCTGTTCCTAAAAGGCCATTTTTATCAATATTTGTTTTCTTAGCTAGTTCTTCAAGCGTGTCCGCTTTGTGGATCAAATTCATGATATAGTCGGGCACTTTCTCATCAGGCTTTACACTACCTGGCATGAGCGGGCCAACGGCATATTTTTTTCGTGCTCGCGCATCGAAAACCACCCACGTATTGTCGGCATAGTCTTGCATCGCATTGCCCACCACGTCATAGCTCAGGCCTTCATTGACAAAACGTTCGCCCTTGCCATTGACCATATAAATACCAGGCAATGACCGCTCAACAAACATCACTATAGATCTATCCATTCCGGGAATTTGTATAGTCGGTCCCCACCACGCTCCGTCCATCAAAGAGAGGCTAGCTCCAGCAGCTTCAGCGGCTTTATGGGCGTCACCTTTATTAGTCCCAGGAGTCCCGGACCACTTAACATCAGTCGGGCCGCGTAAATGTTTAGATCGCATTTCCGAATTGCTTTCAAAACCACCGGCGGCCAGAATAATCCCGCGCTTCGCTGTTACCTTGACGTCCTTTCCATCTTTTTTAACGATAGCGCCTGTAACTTTGCCGTTTTGTTCGACAAGAGAACTCATACCTGAATTCAGCCAAATAGAAATATTGCGATCCATAGTGGATTTATAAAGGCGACCTAGAAGCGCGTTTCCACCTGTCAGTCTGCGGTGCCGTTTGGTCTTCATCCGCATCGGAAAGTCTAGTGTGTACAAGATTTTCTGTTTCATCAAAATCCAGAGCCAGCCTTTGGCTTTTGTAATAATTTTAGATGCTTCAGGAATGGTGATAGTGAAACCCATGAAAATGGTTTGTGGATGCGGGTCTCTGAGATTGTCGAGATTATCCCCTAACTTGGCGGCATTAAATGGAATAGGGTCTAACGTCCGCCATCCATCTTTTCCTCCCGGTTTATCGGGAAAGTAATCAGCATAGGGTGTTGAGATGTAATCCACATGAGATTTTTCCGTAATGAAAGAGAGCATTTTGGGCGCATTATCAACAAAAGCCTCAATACGATTGCTATCGACATCATCACCAATGCAGGCTTTCAGATAGGTGAGGGCGGTGTCCCGATCATCCGTTTGACCATGTTTTCCCATAAGGTGGTTACACGGAACCCAAGTTCCGCCGCCAGATGTTGCAGATGTTCCGCCAACTTTATCGGATTTTTCGACGACTAATACATTAGCGCCATATTCATCAGCGGTAATCGCTGCGGTCATGCCACCGGCACCCGTTCCTACGACTAATACATCGACTTCGTGTGTTTCCATCCCCGAACCTAAATTTGTTTTATTCTTACTAGCTTCCTAACACTATCCGCTGCAATGAAATAATCAAAAATAGAGCAAAAAACTACGCATTTTATTGTTTTTGGGTTAAGTGTCTCTAATAATGCGTAGAAAGATAGCTATTTTACTGCGCATTCGTGTCTATCCGCATACGCCCGAAAATGGTGCCTACAAAAGCTCTGCCTTGTTGATCAATTGTCGGACCTGAAAATTCATTATTATATTTTTGACCGGGCAATATGTAATGAAAAGTCCGTTCGCCGCTCATCCAATTTACAGCTTCGAAGGTCCATTCATTGTCACGTGCTCCCATAAAATAGACTTGATTGGAGCCTGTGCTGACCCAAGGGACACCGTTGGGAGAGCTTATCCTTTCATTGACCCACGCCTCTTCCAAGCGACGCTTTGCGGGATTCCATTGAAATTTTTGCACACCATAAGGCTGAAACTTCGGATTGCTTCCAAGGGGGCCTATTAAAACACCACGAGCAGAGCCTTCTTTGGGTATGAAAAATGGCGCATTGCGGGGCGTATTATTCACGACCAGAGCGCCGTAACCCGCAACGATGACAGTTTGTTCTGACTGAATTTTCTGAACGTTAAGCTCACCCATGGTGACGGGTGCTAACCCGGCAATTCTGCGTGATGGCGCACCCTCTATTTGTTGCCAGTCATCAGGTATCTCATTACGCCAAAACAAAGTGACATTCATACGGGGATCCCCGTCCGTGATAACGACAAACTTGTCTTCCTCTCCGAAGCCCATAAGCGACGGCGTGGCCCCGGTGCCTTCACCCCATCCGTTTCTATAGCGAGCAGTCCAAGCCCCATCGGCTTCGTCGCTTGAAAGCCTGTCTCCTGTCCAGACCACTTTATGCATGTGATTGCGTGAGGCGACATAAATGCCCCCATCCTTGTCAAGCGCAATGGCATTTCGAACCCAGCCATAGCCTGTACCGCGTGTCTCAATGTCTTCTTCGTCGCGATGTTTCAGGGGTACGGATTTATAAATCTTAAGGTCCATAGATACGGCGATCATGATCCCGTCTTCCGTTGGAAAGACAATCCATCCATCATAGGTTAGGTTGATCCCGACACTGGGGCCGGCGTCTCCTGGCGGTAATTGAAAGCGGGCTTTCTCAACAATATTTGATTTAGGATCGCCTTCAACTTCGTCCCCATAAGCGACAATGGATCCATCTTTGTTAGCAAAGTAGAACCAGTTATTATGGCCGACTAAAGCATAGATGCCTGATAGGTCCAAAAGTGGCTTAAGGGCATTAATGCCCGTTCCTAATGACCAGATCGAATTACTATCATCGAGCTTATCGGTTATATTATTGGCCCAAGCTTCATCATATTTTTTTGCCTGCTCAGTCGGCACATGATCGATGATATCATAGGTTTCTTCATCAAGTTTATAGATACCGTTGACGCCATTCGTCCAAAGCACACGTTTGCCATTCGCGTAGGGACTGGAGGTATAGATCCCAAAATGACCTGGTCCCAAAAATTGATAAGTCAGCTCGTTCTCGGATAGGCGGCGAGTTTTTCCCATAGGGCCCGGTATCGGCGTCGCGTCCTGTTGCGCTGTATCACCATGCGGTAGGGGATTAACACCCTTAGCTAGGAAGGGATTTACGGGCGCGAAAGAATGACTGTCAGGCTGGGCCAAATTCGTTGTGCTTGTAGGTGCTGGGTTTAAATCTAAATCTGGCCGAGCTTCTTCGGGTTCTAAGGCATTTCTGATTAAAGTAATTAAAACTAGCGCCACAATAACTAAGGCAAATATTTTTAAAAAACGCCGCATAATTTTCCCCTATGCAGTTATACGATCAAATATCCGGATAAGCGTTGGAGTATCCAGAATACGGCAATGCCGCCTAGCATGTAAGTTAGTCCAATTTGGCTTATATTTTTGAGTTTCAGACTAAACTTGCTCAAAGTCGCTAGGATAATTAAGAATATGACTATCACAAATAGCTGGCCGACTTCAACGCCCATATTAAAGAGGAGTAGGGCGAGTATTTCCGTGCCGTTAGGTAATCCGATGTCTGACAAGGCTGAAGCAAAACCGCAGCCATGTATCAGTCCGACCATAAAACTAACGAGATGCGGATTTTGCGCGGTGAAGGTTTCACGACCTCGTTGCTTATAAATGACTTCAAGTGCGAGTAGTAGAACACTCAGGGCGATGAGTATCTCTACAGGCCTTGTCGGAACGTTTAAAATATCAAAGCTCGCCAGAGCCAAAGTTAAACTATGAGCCAATGTGAAGGACGTCACGACCCATAAAACCTGAGACCGATTAATCAGCAATACCAATCCGATCACGAACAATAAATGATCCCAACCAAAAATGATATGTTCAACGCCGATTATGAAATAGGCGGCTGTTCCGATACCGGCGGGTTTCGAAATATCCAGCACAGGTGAGCGGGGTTTCAGGAGTTTCGTCAGTGTCTCATGGTCTAAATAATTAATTTCGACGAAGACATCTGTGATTGTTTTCCCCAATCCATCAATGCTTATTTCGCCCTCTCGCAATGAGCACTTTAGCTCAAAATTTTGCGTGATTGCGAATGAACTTAAGTGTTGTTTAGCCTCATCACGCTCACAATCTTGAGGGAAGACAGGTTCTATTTTTAGTCGTCGTCCCGATAAAACGGGCTGTTTCCAAGATACTTCGAAATACCCTTCCGCTTGTTCAGAAATTTTTAGATAAGCTGGTCTGATTTCATGGGCCTGGGCTGAGCTAAGAAAAATTAGCAAAACCAACATCCAAAGAGTTCTCATCAATTTGATGCACCTTCAATGGTGACATCATATTTTCTGATTAAGTCACTCAGTTTCTTTTGGTTTGAGTTGCGTAGCTGCTCTTCTCCCCAGGCGTCTTGGATGCTAGTCGAAATATCATCGAATTTCGGTTGATATATCTCGGTAATATTGTCCACCCGAACTAAGTGCCAACCAAAAGTAGACGCGTAGGGGCCCTCCCACACACCCACTTTGGGGATTAAAAAGACATTATTGGAAAAATCAGTTCCGAACTTCTTTGCAACCCATGGCTTTGATTGAAATTTTATATCTCTTCCTTCGATAAAAGCATGTCCCGTTGAGGCCCAGTTTTCGTCGGTAATGTTGGATAAGATTTCAGCAATATTTTCAGGTTTTTGACGAAAAAAAACGTGTGAAAAAGTTCGATGGGTAGGTTCAATAAACCTGTCTTTGTTAGCTTCATACCACTCTTTTAGTTCGTCTCGAGCTGGAGTGGGCAGCGTATCGTTGTTTTGTAAAATAAAGCGCATTTTTTGCGCGAGCCGTCTACGTATGATCGTATCATCCCCGTCGAGACCTAATCTTACAGCCTCCCGGACAAGAGCTTCTTCTTCAACAAAAGACGCCAGCAATGCTTCCATGTCATTTTGACTGGGAGCCTGTCGCGTTTCTGCTTCAAATTGATTGGCTAAGCGTGTGATATCGTTTTGCGTGACGCTGATTGCAAAAGTGTTTGATGCGACTTTCTTTTCCCATAGGTAATTACCGATAAACAGCAAAAGCCCCAGTAAAATAAAATGAACGAGTGGTTCTCGTCTCCAAGATGCCTGCTTAGTCGCCAATCGTTTATCCTTTCCCCGGCATAGTCTTCAATACAAACTAAATATGTCAAGAGTTCGTATGAGGCTATTTATGTGAGCTGGGATGAATAGGGATGAATGGCTTTATGGCCAAGCTAAAACAGTCTCCGATGGTGCCATATAAAGAGTAATAATAATAAAGGTGTGTCAGAATATTTGGTAAGGCGGGTAGATCATAGTCCTTTACGGCGCTGTTTTCATTACTCTTGGGTGTTGAAACTGTGGGAGATTGGAATTTCTGAAAATCCTCGTGTTTCTTTTTAGTTGATACGATGTTATTAATCGTATAGCGTTAGACTGTAATTTATGTGTGTTTATTACTTTTATGTTCATATAAGCTTTGTTACGGGGCTAATTAACCATGATGGAAATTAGTTTTGTCTGTCGCGGGATAGTTTAAAGAATTAATTTTTAAGTGGGGATCTCATGAAAAAAACACTTTTATTAGCAGCCGGTTCGATCGCAATGTTGATTCCAACCCTTGGACACGCTCAAGCTTATGACGACGAAGGCTTTTATGTGCGTGGTGGTGCCGGATTTGGTTCTGTCGGCGGCTTAAGTTCAAACAATATCTTCTCAGGTGACCTAGACGGCTCCGGTAATTTGACCGGTGCTCTTGGCGTCGGCTACGAGTTTGATAACCGCTGGCGTGTTGAGCTAGGTGCCGATACACTTCAAAGTGATATTGATATAGGCGAAACGGGCGAGGGCAGCCTCAATACGCAATCATTAATGCTAAACGTCATCCGGGAATTCGGAGACTATGATTCGAACATAACGCCTTATGCGGGTCTAGGTGTGGGTCTTGTCGATGGTAAATTCGGAGGCTCGGTTGGAAGTTTAACCGACACTGTTGGGAATGCCGATTGTATATCGGGCAACGCCGCTGGTTTTTGTCACGTGCAGGACAGCGCTAATGCATGGGCTGCACAAGGTCTTCTTGGATTTGATGTCGATATCGCAGATAATCTCTTTGGTGGCAATAATAAGCTAAAGTGGGATACGCACGCTTTTTATAGAGTCACTGACCCCGATGGTCTCGATTTTGCTGGACAGTTTTTCCCGTCTCAGGCAACAGGTGCGGCCTTGAATGGCGTGACAGGCGTCGTCAATAACACAGCTGAAATTGACCCTACAATATTTGGTATTGTGACAGGCGCGACATTATTATTTGGAGCCGCTCAAGCAATCGCAGCTCCAGCCCCGGCACCAGTTATTACTCCGGCGCCCGCTCCGGTTCCTGCACCTGCACCAGTCTTCTATTCTTGTTGGGATGGGTCATCGGTCACGGATGTAAGTACATGTCCGCGGCAGCCAGCACCTGAGCCTGTTAAGACCTACTCATGTTGGGATGGAACAATCGTATCTGATCTGTCAGCTTGTGCGCCTCAACCGGCTCCAGAGCCTATTGTTCAAACCTTCACATGTTGGGATGGCTCTCTTGTATCTGACCTTTCAGCATGTGCGCCTCAGCCGGCTCCACAGCCTGTTAGCTTGTTTAACGATTGTGGTCCTTCAAATGTGGCGATCTTTAACGTGCCAAATACAGCACCGAAGCAAATGTCTCGCCTAGGAACTATTCCTGAGTTTGGTGACTCACATGGTTTGTCGCCAACACAATTCTTCGAGAAGCTTCAGTCACGCTATAATAGTAATGCTACTGACAAAGCCTATTTGAATTATCTGTTCAAATCCATGGGTTACAGCAATGGATTTGCTGATGCTCAGTCTTACATGTTCTCTGAGGAAACACTTCCTGTTGGAACACGTGGTCTCTTAGGTCTTGGTAAGCAGCATCACTATAATTACTCAATCCTACCGTCATCTGATCGTGATCGTCAGGCCTTCCGTATACAGAGTGCGAATGGCTCAGTGGTTCACTTCATGAAGACATGTGGTAACTACATGTATGCATGTAATTAATATCTGAGTATAACTCGATTTCTTAAAGGCCCCGAATGGGGCCTTTTTTCTTTTGTGCAAACGTGACGTACCAAGACTTGTGTCACCTTGTGATTCCCGCTAATCGCCAAGCATGACAGAATATGATAAGCTTGAGCAACTCGGGCAAAATAGTCCGCTACCCTCATCACCAGATGAGGCGGCGTTAGAACGCGTTCAAAACCCAACAAAAGAGCCTTATTTGGTTCGTTTGACCTGTCCGGAATTTACGTCGATTTGTCCAGTTACAGGCCAGCCAGATTTTGCACATATTGTTGTAGACTATGTGCCTAATAAGTGGATTGTAGAGAGTAAATCTTTCAAGCTCTATATGGGAAGTTTTCGTAATCATGGTGACTTTCATGAAGCCTGCACGACAGGTATTGGACAGAGGCTTTTGAAAGAACTTAATCCTCATTGGTTGCGTGTTGGCGGTTATTGGTATCCACGAGGCGGTATTCCGATTGATGTATTTTATCAATCGGGAGAGCTTCCATCTGGCGTATGGGTGCCGGATCAGGGTGTGCCCAGCTATCGCGGACGTGGATAGTTGAACCACTAACTATTGATGGCAATTAATCAAAGTTTTAGGTAAGTATAGATAATGACCCAACAAGCCATGGAAAGAGCCCCGGGATTTAATATACCCGACCCAACACAAATAGAGCGCCTTGAAGGTAAGGTCTCAGAACAAGAATGGGAGCTTCGTAAAGAACTTGCGGCAACATATCGTCTAGCAGCTATATATGGATGGACGGATCTCGTATTTACACACATTTCCATGCGTTTACCAGACGAAGACGGAAAAGAACGTTTTCTGATTAACCCTTATGGTGCGATGTTTGATGAGATGACCGCATCAAGCCTTGTCAAAATCGATATTGAAGGAAATATCTGTCAGGAAACGCCCTATTTTATAAACCCGGCTGGGTTCACAATTCATAGTGCCGTTCATAGTGCGCGCGAAGATGCATCATGTGTGATCCATGTACATACGCCTTACGGTATGGCTGTATCCGCTCAAAAGGAGGGGTTGCGACGGTATACGCAAATGTCAATGCAGGTTTATAATGACCTCGCCTATCATGATTATGAAGGCATTGCCTTGGATTTGGAGGAGCGAGAAAGACTGATTGCCAATCTAGGCAATAATAGTTTCTTGATGTTGCGCAATCATGGGACCCTGACATTGGGGCCAACGGCAGGTGTAGCTTTCCTCCGAATGTATTTTCTCGAAAATGCGTGTAAAGTTCAGATCCTGGCACAAAGTGTGGGCGGAGCTGAGCATTTGCTTGAGGAACCGGCCGCGATGGCAGACAAAGTTTATCAACAAGGTATGGCGGCTTTTGTACCTGGCTTAGGAGATAATCTAGTCTGGCCCGGTCTTATACGACGTCTAAACCGTCTGAACCCTGGCTATGATCATTAGGGAAAATGCGGTCTGTTAAAATTAAAGATTTGGAAAATATGATCGGTCAAGAGACCGGCGTAAGCGATTGGTTGGCAGTTTATCAGGATAGGGTCGATCAGTTTGCCGATGTCACTGAAGATCATCAGTTTATTCACGTGGATGTTGAAAAAGCAAAGAAAACGCCCTTTGAAACAACAATCGCGCATGGATTTTTAAGTCTATCACTTCTCTCGAAGTTCGCGGAACAATGTAGTCTGAATATCGAAGATGTTGCTATGGGGCTTAATTATGGTTTTGATAAAGTTCGATTTTTAAACCCCGTAAAGACAGGTTCTAAAATCAGGGGTCGATTTGTCCTAAAAGGTTTAATTGAGAAAAATCCAAGTCAATATCTTTTAACTTATAGTGTAATTGTCGAAATCAAAGATGAAACCAAACCCGCTTTGGTTGCCGATTGGTTGGTCATGCAGGTCGTCAACTAGCGTCCCAAGCGGCCTCTTGCTTTCGCCAAAATGGCTGGGTCCACATTTTTCTCAAGTCTTTTTCGAAACTCATCACGATCTTTCTGATAAGCTTTAACGTCGCTGGTTCCGCTTTTGAGAAGCCAATAATAAGCATCTTCAAATGACTGCGTGACACCTTCGCCTTTCGCCAAAGTGTAAGCATATAAAAATTGTCCTTCCGGATCGCCGGCCTCGGCTGATTTACGAAACCAGGTTGCGGCTTCTGTGTCTGACTGCGTTGTCCCGGCGCCTTGAAATACAAGTAGGCCATAATCCGCCATGCCAGCCGGGTGACCAGCCTCAGCGGCTTGTTGCAAAAGCGCCAATTGTCTGTGTGAATTCGGTTTTACATTAATATTTTCAGCGAGCATTATAGCAGCGATATAAGCACTGTCGTGATCACCGTGAGACGCGGCTTTTTCATACCAGTTAAGGGCTTGCTGAGGGTCGATATCGAAATAGCTATCAGCTAGACTACGCGCGGCTAAAAAGTCATCCGCGCGATAAGAATCCTGAAGCCAATTTCGCCCTTTTTCAACATCTTGAGCTATGCCAAGGCCTTTCACATACATTTCGCCAATTGCCCGCATAGCCTCGCCGCGTCTTAATTGAGCGGCCTTGGAAAACCATGGTAGGGCATCTTGAGGTGATAACCCGGCTCCGTTTTTCAGGGCTATTTGACCAATAAGGATATAGGCGTCCGTATTTCCTTGATCAGCTGCAAATTTAGCCAGCTGGTAGGCCGTTGTAATGTTACCAGCTTCATAAGCGGACATAGCCGCAGAAATATCGGAAGAGTCATTATCTGAGTGTTCAATTGGTGCAGGGTCGCTAAAGGGGACATTCGCATAGCCGATTGGGCTTAAGACTGAGAGTGCTCCAAACATAGCGCTGATAATTGCGACACGGCTGGTGCAGGCCCGTCTTTGTAATCCCATATTCCTGAGGAAATGGCGATGAAATCCGCGCCAGCGATGATGACGCTTTCCGCATTTTTGACCGTAATCCCGCCAATGGCTACGGCTGGTATTTCGACTGTCTCTTGCCACCATGTCAAAAGCTCCAACTCTGCGCGGGTTTTAGGTGTTTTGGTTGGCGTGTCAAAAAACGCACCAAACGCCACATAATCCGCGCCTGATTGTGCGGCCTTAAAGGCCAGTTCGCGTGAGTTATGGCATGTTACGCCGATGATTGCATCGTCTCCAAGCAGTTTTCTCGATGACAAATAATCCATGTCATCCTGCCCGATATGCACGCCATCTGCGCCGCAGGTTTTAACCAGATCAGGGCGATCATTAATCAAAACCATGGTACCATATTCATGCGCGATAGGAGTAATAGCCTTTGCCGCCTGAATAATTGCTGAATCATTTACGCCTTTCAAACGTATCTGCAAACAAGCAACAGAGGCTGCTGACAAAGCTGCTCTCAGATTTTCAACAAACCTCTCTGGGTCCTCAATAAGCGGCGGAGTAATCAAATATAATTGGCAGGGCTTATGGTTTTTTTTATTATTCATTATTTAGATATGCAGTTGTTGAAAGTTACTAGCAAGAATTTATAGTCTTGTGGGGAGTTATTGATATGCAGAAACATACAGGTAGTTGTCATTGCGGGGCTGTCAAATTTGAATTTGAAGGCCCGTCAGAATATAAGCTCACAGAATGCAATTGTTCTATTTGTAGTATGACGGCGTATCAGCATGTTTTCGTGCCTGAGGAGGATTTCAATATTTTAACGGGCGAAGATAAGCTGAAAACATATACGTTTGGATCGGGCGCTGCGAAACACATGTTTTGTGAAATATGCGGGATCAAAGCCTTTTACAGACCTCGCTCCCATCCGAAGTCTTATTCGGTCAATTTAAGATGCATTAAGCCTGGAACTTTAACCGTTTCAGAAATCATAAAATTTGATGGTCAAAACTGGGAAAAAAATATTCAGGGATTGCGTAAAGAAACTTGAGTTGAGGGCGATCGTCGCCTCGTGATCTGGTTCGCAATGTAAGCGAATAATAGTCCCAGTATCAAAAACAAACATGCAAAACCTATCTGACTTAAGATAACATTTTTCCAACCAATAATATTGGGGTCGGAGTAAAAATATGGAAAGGCACCTTCGATGATGCCCCGTAGGATAGAATAGGCTCCATAAATTAGAGGAAAGAACATCCACTTTAGTGGAGCTTTAAAGGAAACGCTTTCTCTGGCTCTTGTGAAAAGCCAGAGTAATAATACTCCTATAGGTACTAAGGTGTGGTGGACTTGATTGGTGACACCTAAAATACCCTCGGGATTATGATAGGGAGACAAAAGGGTGTGATAAACACTGCCGACGATTGTGAGCCACATAGTGAGAGCTGTGAGCCAAGAAAAGGATAACCATCGTCTTTTTGAGGCTGAATAAATAAGAAAATATGCGGCGAATAGATTCGTCAATATTGTGAAATACAGTAAGTTAACCCACGTCGATTGCAGTACAGAAATTGACACTTGCTTTGAGTAAACGAATATAAGTATCAAGGTTGCCAAAAAAGCCGATAGGCCAATAAACAAAGTGAATATTGTTTCCGAACCAGACATTTTTTGTTTTTCTGTCATAACAATCACCGTGTAGAATAGAATATCTTGTCAATGTCAATTGGGCGAGGCAAACCGTTAGACGTGAATCTCTTATCAAAAATATTCACGGCTGGAGCTCGGTTGTTTGGACCGCCTCCAAAAGTCGATGAAAATGGCCAACCTGGGCGCATTGAACCTGCTGGGGTGACAGCTGCTATGATTGCCTTGGGTGCTAAAATGGCGAAGTCTGATGGCTTGGTCACAGCAGACGAAGTAGCGGCGTTCAAACGTGTTTTTCAGATTGACCCTAAGGATGAGTATGACGTCGGTCGGTTCTTTGATCTTGCGCGTCAAACAATCCGTGGCTTTGAACTTTATGCGAAAATTGTCGCTAAGCGATATCGTGCGCAACCGGCAGCTCTAGAGGATGTATTAGACGGCCTGTTTCACATTGCGATGGCGGACGGCATAGTCACGGATGACGAGTTAGAGTTTTTGAAAAGTGTCGGAAAGATCTTCGGGTTTTCCGAACGGGAATTTGAACGCATTCGGGTGGCACATATGGGGCGGGCCAGTGATGATCCTTACCTGATATTAGGCGTGGATGAAGAAATTTCTGATCAGGATTTAAAACGGGCCTATCGTCGTATGGCCGCTGCCAATCATCCAGATCGTCTTATTGCCCGGGGGCTACCGATGGAATTATTGGGTCTAGCCAATCACAAAATGGCGGCTATCAACAAGGCTTACGCGGAAATAAAACGCTTTAGAGACGAATTACAGAAATAAAATGTTGTGAAGTCTTGACCTTTTGCTGCGTTATGACGACATTAATACCATGACTAGTGCGTATAATATATCTGGAAGAGCAAATCTTACCCGTAATGTTTTGAGAACGCTGTTTATAGCTGCAGCGGCGATTGGTGGCTTTTTTGTTTTGGCCGCCTCGGCGGCTTTCGCCTTTTTTATTGCCATAGGATTATTTTTATTTGGTCTGATAACATTTGGGTTTTTATGGGCTAGGGCGAAACTGTTTGGAAAACCATTTGGCCCCAAGGCGCATTTTGAAAAGGCGCGAGCTGACATGGAAGCAAGCTTTAAATCTGGCGAGACTATGGATGGCCCTATTATTGATGCTCACCGCACGCCCGATGGCTGGTCAGTCGACGAATAGTCTTGCTATCCTGATTTTGCCGGACAGTCGGGACAATGAATCCCGTAACGAGTGAGTATGGCAAAAGCAAAAAATAAAACTATTGAAAATGAAACGTCGGTTCAAGACTTTCTCAATTCTGTAAAGGACGAGCAAAAGCGCGAAGACAGTTTTAAAATCCTGGATATGATGCAGGAAATTTCTGGTTATGAGCCAAAAATGTGGGGAACTTCCATCATAGGATTTGGGAGCTATCACTATAAATATGATAGCGGTCGGGAAGGGGATATGTGCCGCATCGGATTTTCGCCGCGCGCCCAAAGTCTGACACTTTACATGATAACCGGATATTCTGAATCTAGCGATGACTTAGCGAGACTCGGTAAACATAAGACCGGAAAATCTTGTCTTTATATCAAACGATTGTCTGACGTAGACGAAGATGTATTACGAGACATGATCCAGAAAGATTTAGACAAGATGGCGGAGAAATATCCCATTGAACCTTAATTCTTGCCCAAGCCCCAATTTTGACGAGCGCAGGTTACCAATATCGCATGTCATTTTGCATTATACAGGCATGGAGACCGGCAAAGCGGCGCTAGACCGTCTTTGTGATCCGGAAGCCAAAGTTAGCTCCCATTATCTGGTGGAAGAAGACGGGCAGATATTTCAGCTCGTCGATGAAGATAAGAGAGCCTGGCATGCGGGTGTATCTTGTTGGAAAAATATCACTGATATAAATTCATCATCGATCGGCGTTGAGATTGTCAATGGTGGACATGATTTCGGGCTGCCAGATTTTCCGGATATACAGGTCAATGCCGTCATAGCTTTGGTCAAAGATATCATGCAGCGCCATGATATTAGCGCTTCAAATATTTTAGGTCATAGTGATATTGCCCCAGCACGTAAGGAAGATCCCGGTGAAAAGTTTCCATGGGCGGGATTAGCGGCAGCTGGTATCGGATTATGGCCTGAAAACATCTCGGATGATCAACGAATGTTGTTTGAGGCTGGATCCCGGGGTCGTGGCGTTTCAATTCTACAAAGAGGACTGGATCATATTGGGTATGAGTGTCGCGTAACCAGTATACTCGATGATGATACACAACTTGTCATTAAAGCGATGCAGAGACGTTTTAGGCCGGAAAAAATTGACGGGCTGGTGGATGTGCAAATGATGGAAATAATTCGCTGGCTTGCTGAGAATTTATCTACGCAAACGAGTTAATATTTAGACGTCCACATCGTCAACAAATTGCGCATGTTCTTGAATATATTGATATCTCAGATCTGAGCGTTTCCCCATCAATGTCTCAACGAGAGCTTCGGTTGAGGGCAAGTTATCTTCATCAATTGTAATACGTGCCAAGGTACGTGTCTCGGGATCCATCGTTGTGACTTTTAGCTGCTTTGGCATCATTTCACCAAGACCCTTAAATCGTCCAATGTCAATTTTACCCCGGCCCGTAAACTCTGTTTTCAACAACTCTTCTTTGTGAGCGTCATCCGTTGCGTAAATTGTCTTGGCGCCTTGTGTAATTTTATAAAGCGGAGGTAGCGCCATATAGAGACGCCCTTGGTCGATCAGTTCTTTCATATAGCGATAGAAAAACGTAATCAGAAGCGCCGCTATATGTGCCCCGTCTACATCGGCATCTGTCATGATGATCACGCGTTCATAGCGTAAGTCATCAAGGTCAAACTTCCGGCCAATCCCAACACCCAAGGCCGTGGACAAATCGTTAATCTCATTGTTGCGACTTATCTTATCGGCGCTAGCGCTTTCCACATTGAGGATCTTACCGCGCAAAGGCAGGATAGCTTGAGTTTTACGATTGCGTGCCTGCTTGGCGGACCCACCCGCACTATCGCCCTCAACGATGAATAGTTCAGTATCCTCGCTGCCTTTGTTTGAGCAGTCGGCGAGTTTGCCTGGAAGGCGTAAGCGTTTGGTTGCGCTTTTACGTTTTACATCACGGGCGCGTCTACGACGAAGACGTTCATTCGCATTTTCAATGGCCCATTCCAAAAGACGATTGGCATCTTTGGGAGAGGAGGCAAGCCAATGATCAAATGGATCACGCACCGCACTTTCAACAATCTTGGTCGCCTCGCTGCTGGATAGACGGTCTTTCGTTTGTCCCACAAAATCGGGATCCGATATAAAGACCGACACCAAGGCACCAATGCCATTCATGACATCATCAGGCGTGACAGCGCTGAACTTCTTACCCATGCCAGAAATCTCTGCATAAGCTCTTAACCCCTTGGTAATCGCGGCGCGTAATCCCTGTTCATGTGTACCTCCGCCAAGCGTTGGAACCGTGTTACAATAAGAACGGATGAAGCTATCTGCATCGCCAAAACCTTCAGGTGACCAGCTTACGGCCCATTCGACCCGGCCATGACCTTTGCCTTTTTTGGATTGTCCGGCAAAAACGTCTGAGGTCAGGGTGGCTTTCTTCCCTAATGTTTCTTTTAGATAATCAGATAAACCACCCGGAAAATGAAAGACAGCTTCAGCCGGTATAGTCTCAGAACCTTTGACAAGCTTTGGATCGCATTTCCAACGGATTTCGACACCCGGTTGGAGATAGGCTTTCGCTCGGCTCATTTGGAAAAGCTTGCTAGGCTTTAGAGCGGCTTTCGGGCCAAATATTTCTGGGTCAGGATGAAAACGAATTTTGGTACCGCGACGATTATTTATAGCGCCCAAATTTTCTAATTTACCAAGTGGCTTACCACGGGAGAATTTCATCCGGTAAAGCTGTTTGTTTTTCGCAACTTCAACTTCCAGCAAATCTGATAAAGCGTTGACAACGGAAACTCCGACTCCGTGTAAACCACCAGATGTCTCATAGGCTTTGTTTGAAAATTTGCCGCCAGAATGTAACTCGGTGAGGATAACCTCAAGCGCAGACTTTTTAGGATATTTTGGATGGGGGTCGACAGGTATACCGCGACCATTATCCGTGACGGTTAAAAACCCGTCGGCTTCTAATTCCACTTCAATGCGGGTGGCATGGCCGGCCACGGCTTCATCCATGGAATTATCAATAACTTCGGCAAAGAGATGGTGCAGGGCACGGTCATCTGTTCCGCCAATATACATGCCGGGCCGAAGACGAACAGGTTCAAGACCTTCAAGGACTTCAATATCTTTCGCGGAATAGCCGTCTCCTGCCGAAGGGTTATTTTCGTCAAACAGGTCTTTTTTCTTAGTTGCAGCCATCGAATCTCATCTATCAGAATCAAGCAACATCGTTAGGTAACGAGTGTAACTGAATCATTAAACAATGACCTAGGTGCGAATGATGAAAACCACAAGTGAAGAACTTGACCATTTCACATCAAGTTGCCAACAGGTGGTAATCGCAATGGGAATCAATGGCCTCTCTATATTTTTCATATGCAGCAATGAATGCCGGGAAATCGACGATCTTGTTGCAAGGCGCTCATAATTATCAAGAACGTGGTATGAAACCATTGCTTCTCACAGCAGATATTGATGATCGAGATGGACATAGCGTTATTTCGTCTAGGTTAGAAATATCTAAACCGGCCCAGACGTTTCATGAATCAACGGATATTTTTAATCTTGTTGAGCAGGCTGATAAGCCTGACGTTATTTTGCTAGACGAAGCTCAGTTTCTATCAGTGAAACAAGTTTGGCAGCTTGCGCGAATAGTAGATGAGTTGGATATACCTGTTCTAGCATATGGATTGCGGACAGATTTTCAGGGGGAGCTATTTCCCGGTTCCGCCACACTTTTGGCAATAGCCGATAACCTGCGGGAAATAAGAACGATATGTTGGTGTGGGAGCAAGGCGACTATGGTTTTGCGCGTTGACGAAAATGGGGAAGCGCAGCGTGAGGGAGAGCAAGTCGAAATAGGGGGTAATGACGCCTATGTATCCCTATGTAGGCAGCACTGGCTGGAAGGTAGAACTGCCCGCGATTAACTGAGACAAAGCTGACCTTTTTTGCGGTCATGGGTGATTAAACCCCGCGCTTCCATATCCAGTTTTACAGACACCGCGTACCATTTGATTGAGCCTTGCATTTGACCCTCAAGGTCTTTGGCGACAGCTTCGAATAATTGCATAGGTTTCATGGTTTTTTGACGATTAAGTACCGTTAAAATTCCTTGGTAAACCAAATCATATTTGGCCTTGTCGATATTGACACCCTTTTTGCCCTCCGGGTGTAATGTCAGGAACTTTTCGACCATGAAGGAGAGCTATTAGGCCGCTGACTCAGCGCGGCGGCTTTCTTTTTTGCGCTCATGTTCAAGCAAGAAGCGTTTTCGAATTCGGATATTTTTGGGAGTGACTTCAACAAGCTCATCGTCATTGATAAACTCAAGCGCATATTCCAAGGTCGTTTCGATCGGAGTAGTTAAGATCACAGCGTCATCGGAACCCGCAGCTCGAATGTTGGTGAGTTTTTTGCCTTTAAGCGGGTTAACAACCAGATCATTGTCACGGGCATTAATTCCAATAATCATGCCTTCATAGACTTCTGTCGCATGCCCAATGAAAAGTTGACCGCGTTCTTGTAAATTCCATAAGGCAAAGGCGAGGGCCTTTCCTGTATCCTTAGAAACCAAGACGCCTTTTTGGCGACTGCCAATAGCGCCTTTACCAACCGGTCCATAATGACTGAAATTGTGATACATTAAGCCTGATCCAGAGGTCAGGGTTAGAAACTCAGACCGAAACCCGATAAGACCACGTGTTGGTATTTCATAATCCAGTCGGACACGCCCTTGCCCATCCGGCACCATGTCTTTCATGTTACCTTTACGCTCACCGAGCTTTTCCATGATCGAACCTTGATGATCAACCTCCACATCGACGGCGAGAGTTTCCCACGGTTCGCATGTCACGCCGTCAACCTCTTTGCGAATGACTTGTGGACGGGAAATGGCCAACTCAAATCCTTCGCGGCGCATATTTTCAATCAGTATAGACAGGTGGAGTTCACCGCGCCCAGATACGCGAAACTTGTCGGCTTCATCTAACTGCTCAACACGTAGGGCCACATTGTGGATCAGCTCTTTGTCCAATCGGTCTTTAATATTTCGCGACGTCACAAATTTGCCCTCGCGGCCTGCAAAAGGACTGTCATTGACTTGGAATGTCATGGATAGCGTGGGTTCGTCGACTGTGAGGGCAGGGAGGGCTTCTATATTGTCGGGGTCGCAAATCGTGTCGGAGATGCCAAGACCGTCAATGCCTGTAAACGCCACAATGTCGCCAGCGACAACTTCTTCCATTTCAATACGCTCAAGCCCCATAAATCCGTAGGGCTGTAATACCTTACCGCGACGTTGATTTCCTTCTGTATCCAGAATGATGACTTGTTGGTTGCGTTTGATAGCCCCGCGGTGGACACGACCTACGCCAATGACACCCTGATAGCTGTTATAATCAAGGGCGGAGACCTGAACTTGTAGTGGTCCTTCCGGATCAAGGTCAGGTGCCGGAGTGTGATCCACGATTTTTTGAAAAAGCGGGATCATATCTGTTCCAACCACGCCGCTCTCATCCGCGGACCAGCCGTTCAAAGCTGAGGCAAATATCGTGGGGAAGTCGAGTTGTTCATCTGTCGCGCCCAGCCTGTCAAATAGATCAAAGGTTTGATCCACCGCCCATTCTGGTCGTGCGCCTGTGCGGTCGACCTTATTGACGACAACAATGGGGTTTAGTCCGCGCTCCAACGCCTTCCGGGTCACAAAGCTTGTTTGAGGCATGGGGCCCTCTGCGGCGTCAACAAGTAGAACGACACTGTCGACCATGGAAAGAACTCGCTCAACCTCACCGCCAAAGTCGGCATGACCCGGTGTATCGACGATATTAATTCGCCATTCCTGTCCGTCCGGAGCCGTCCAGCCGATCGCTGTGTTCTTAGCTAGGATGGTAATTCCGCGCTCTTTTTCAATGTCATTACTATCCATGACACGTTCGGCTTGCTCACCGCGCTCTTGTAAAGTTCCGCTTTGGCGCAAGAGTTGATCCACAAGCGTTGTTTTGCCATGGTCAACGTGCGCGACGATAGCAACATTACGTAAAAATTTTATCGAGTTAGACATGGGCGCTCTTTAGGGGATAAACTCCCGATTACCAGCGCTTTTTTCCGTCTAAATTCAAATAGCACGCCGATATCTTGCATTGTCGTAAATATTGGGCTTTAAACCCGAGGCCAGAGGGTTGGACGGTCGCGAGATTTATCTCGAGGAAAGTCCGGGCTCCATTAGGACAGGATGCCGGGTAACGCCCGGCCAGCGCGAGCTGAGGGATAGTGCCACAGAAAGCAAACCGCCTTTTTAAGGTAAGGGTGAAAGGGTGCGGTAAGAGCGCACCGCGGTTTTGGCAACAAAACTGGCAAGGTAAACCCCATCCGGAGCAAGACCAAATAGGGATGGCGTATAGCGTGTCTTAACGTTGTCGTCCGGGTTGGTTGCATGAGGTAGTTGGTAACGTCTGCCCTAGATGAATGATCGTCACGCTTTGCGTACAGAACCCGGCTTATAGACCCTCTGGCATTTTTCGCTAATTTGTTTTTGAACGAGGAGTACCTTATGTTAAACTGAGTATGATGCGCTTTGGCCTCTATATATTGTTCTTGGGTCTCTTTCTGATGTTCAATGGGTGCCAAACACTTAAAGAACCCCATCTTTTAACTCTCGATCAAATTGTTGAGCAGGATGAGGTAATCTCGCTACCTTATAAACTGTATCGTGACAGCGTTTTTATGGTTGAGCTAAGGTCTTTGGAGGGCAATCTTCTCCCTTTTATAATAGATACGGGTGCCACGAAATCCGCAATATTTAAGCGGACAACCAGTAAACTGTCTCTTTCCGAGAACTCATCCTCGCTTATCACAGTCCATGGATTAGCTGAGTTTGGAGATCGGCCATTAGTTGAAGTCCCCGTACTATTTGCGGACGGAGTCAGTTTAAACAACATCTCAATGGCAGTATTGGAAAATCCCGCGCATCAGAGTGATGAAACATTCTCCTTGGCCGGTCTCATCGGGATGGATATTCTTTCCAATTATCGAGTTTACGTTAATGCCGAAAATAAGACGTTTAACTTAGTTCCAACAAGCTTAGCAGAACCGCTCATTCCTTTTAGATGGGAATGGGTTGAGTTAAAAACCAATCCCTATTCCGAATTGGATCATGACCTGCATTTCTTGGAAATTCGTATAGCGGGTCAGCTTGTACCTGCCTTGATTGATACCGGATCAGAAATTAATTTCATGACGTGGGGTGCGGCGAATTATGCGGAGCTACGTCAGGCTAGAAAAAGACTGTGGGAGAAATGGGTCATCGATGGGTCTGTGGGGGAATTTGAGCCCGAATTTAGGATTTTAACCAAAGGATTTAGGAGTGGCCAAAAGTTTTGGGACAAGACAGAATTCCTCGTATCAGACCTAGACGGGCTTGCTATTTTGGGTTTCGAAGAGCAGCCCTTTTTGATTGCTGGGTCTCCCTTATTTTTGGATCAAACATTTTATCTGGATTTTGAGAAAAATATTTTGAGATTTGAGGATCAGCGAGACAAAGGATAGTTTGAATTCTTGTTATTCATAAATTCGTTGAGCCCGCCTCGACAGGCTGGTGAGAAGTTCGTAATTGATTGTACCTAACTGTTCGGCATCCGCTTCTAATTGTTCTCCGCGAAACTCGACCCATTCGCCAATGCGAGGAGGTTTTCGTAAACTGGACGTATCCAATATTGTCAGATCCATGCTGACCCTGCCAATAATCTGTAAGAGTTTGCCTTGATATGCCGCGTTATGATTTTGGGTCTTGCCTGTTCCGCTTGCCGCAACAGGTATGCCGTCGGCATATCCTGACCCAACAATCGCAATCGACATATCCTTAGGCGCCTTAAAAGTAGCATTATAGCCAAGGCTTTCGCCTTGGCTGATTTGTTTGACTTGAAGAACTGGTGCCATCAAGGAAACGACAGGCTGCGTGACTTCCTGCTCGGGATCGTTTGTTGCTGCGCCGCCATAAAGACTAATGCCAGGCCGTACCATTTGGAAGTGATATTTTCTACCTAGGTAAATTCCCGCAGAGTTCGCCAAGCTCATGGGTTTGACGGGCAGTTTGGCTGCGGCTTTCTTGAAGCGGATTAACTGCTCACCGTTTAGACTATGATCTTTATCAGGAGCGCAGGCCAAATGGCTTAATACATGGTCGAAACCCACGGCGTCCCGAAGTAGTCGGTTCTGACTAAACTTTTCAAACTCGTCCAAAGGAAATCCCAGCCTGTTCATCCCCGTATCAATATGGATAGCCGAGAAGGGAGCTGACTTCACACCTTTTGTGGCGTCCGCCCAAATATGCGCCTGGACAAGCGAGTTGATAACGGGTTTTAGCCTTGCGCCAAAATAAAGGCTAAGATCTCGCGGGGCAGGGCCGTTAAGCACGTAAATGCTGGCATTATCTCCAACGGCCGCGCGAACCTCTTTTCCTTCGCCAGGCGTGGCGACGAAAAAATTTCGACATCCGGCCCCGTATAAAGCCCGACTGACCTTTGTCGCGCCTAGGCCGTAAGCATCGGCTTTGACGCTCGCCGCGACTTTGACCCGCTCAGTGACGCGTTTTTGCAAAGCCTTGTAATTCGCTTTGACAGCTTTGAGATTAATCTTGAGAGTTGGACGGGCTGTAAAGTTTGGGCCCCGGTCGGCAGCCATTAGTGAGGTATGCCGTCATAACGGTCATCTTGAACCAGATTGCTAAACTTCGTCAGGTTTGGATTAAAGGATAATTCAACCTTACCAATTGGGCCATGACGTTGTTTCCCGACGATGACTTCCGCTTTGCCCCGGGCGGTGTCCATTTTTCTTTCCCATTCCATATATTCTTCGGTACCTTCAGTGGGTTCGGTACGAGCCAGATAATATTCTTCGCGAAAAACAAACATGACGACGTCGGCATCTTGCTCGATAGATCCAGATTCACGCAGGTCTGAGAGCTGCGGACGTTTATCATCTCTGGCTTCGACTTGTCGGGAAAGCTGAGCCAGTGCGAGGATCGGAATGTCCAACTCTTTAGCCAATGCCTTCAACGCTTGGGTGATCATGCTGACCTCTTGAACGCGGTTTGTTGAGGAGCGCATGGCTTGCCCACCCGTAATGAGCTGAAGGTAATCAATGACCAATAGATCGAGCCCGACCATACGTTTAAGACGTCTTGCTCTTGCTGCGAGTTGGCCAATTGAAATTCCGCCCATATCGTCAATATGCAGCGGAATGGAGCTAATATCATCGGCAGCATCTCTAATAATTTCATACTCTTGGGCAGTTATATTACCGCTACGAATTTTGTGTGACGATACTTCTGCGCATTCGGCAAGAATCCGGGTTGCTAATTGATCAGATGACATTTCCAAAGAAAAGAACCCGACACGCGCTCCATTTGCTGCTTTGGAAACGCCTGTCGCCGACTTTTCGTCTTTAAAATTATATGCGGCATGAAAAGCAATGTTTGTGGCCAAAGCTGTTTTCCCCATTGAAGGTCGCCCAGCTAAAATTATGAGGTCCGATTTGTGAAAGCCGCTCAGCATATTATCAAGGTCGATCAACCCTGTTGCCATACCGGACAGTCCGCCATCACGTGAATAGGCAGCCGACGCTATTTCAATGGATTTAACAAGGGCGTTCTCGAAGGTTTCAAACCCACCTTGCACAGCACCAACTTCCGCAAGATTGTAGAGCTGACTTTCAGCTTCAGTGATCTGTTGGCGAGCGTCGAGTTCGCTATCGGGATCCGTTGCGAGTTGCGTGATTTCCCCGCCAAGCCTTATGAGTTCTCGTCGCATAGCTAGATCGAAAATCATTTTTGCATATTCAGGGGCCGCCGCTCCAGATGGTGCGTGGAGCAGTAGTTCAGCCAGATATTGTTCACCGCCTATATCGACAAGTGTCTCATCTTGAGAGAAACGGTTTTTTAGAACGATCGCGTCGGCCAGTTTTCCGGCTTCGATTAAACGAGCCGATGTTTCAAAAATACGTCGGTGAACCGGGTTATAAAAATGTTTGCCCTCAACAATGCTGCTGACGCGATGATAAAGCTCATTATCATAGAGCATAGCGCCCAGTAGGGCTTGTTCGGCCGCATTACTATGCGGTGTCGTATCCAGTTCGCTCGATGGGGCTGGAGAATTATTTTCAACGAATGCCATGGGTGACGCCACATAACACATATTGTGTCGTTAGTAAGACCGGAAGACACCTTTTTACGGGCGTTAGCCAAAATATTTTTACTCAGCTGTGAATAACGAGGATATCTTTTTTAAGCTTTCGCCTCTTGGGTTTTATTCCAATAAGAAACGCAAGGGATTTTGCTCTTGTCACAGCGATGGGCGTATTTTTCGGCAATCTCTGTAATTTCCTTGAGCAGACCAACGTCTAAAGTAATAGGGTCAAGACCGAGCCCGAGGAATTGACGATTTTCGACGTGAAGATCATTTTCATCGTCTTCTTTGCGAGGATTAGCAACCTTTGTAATTTTTGCGCCTGTTTTTTCGGCAATGAGGTTGGCGAGATCCCGCACGCGATGGGTTTCTGTCATTTGATTGAGAATCTGTACGCGCTCTCCTTTTTGCGGCGGGTTTTCAATTGCTAGCTGCACACATTTTACGGTATCTTGAATATGTATAAAGGCCCGGGTTTGACCGCCTGTCCCATGTACTGTGAGGGGGAAGTCAACGGCGGCTTGCATCAAAAACCGATTTAATACAGTCCCATAATCACCGTCATAATCAAAACGATTAATCAGGCGCTCGTCCATGGCTGTTTCATTGGTTTGTGTGCCCCACACGATACCTTGGTGAAGATCAGTGATCCGCAAGGCGTCATTCTTATTGTAAAAAGCAAACATAAGCTGATCTTGCGTTTTGGTCATGTGATAGATTGACCCCGGATTAGCCGGATAGAGAATTTCTTGTTTGACCTGATCGCCATTATCCGTGGTGACCGTGATTGGGAGATAACCTTCCGGAATTTTCATGCCGGCTGTCCCGTAACCATAAACGCCCATAGTTCCAAGATGTACAAGATGCGCGTCGGTTTCCGATTCAACGATAGCCGCTAGAATATTATTTGTGGCATTTAGGTTATTGTCGACCGTGTAGCGCTTATGCGAGGCTGACTTCATGGAATAGGGAGCGGCTCGCTGTTCACCGAAATGCACGATCACATCTGGAGCAAAATCTTTGAAAATCGATAATAGGCCGGAATAATCCTCGGCAACATTGATATTTTTAAATTGTATATCTTTGTTAGAGACCTCTTTCCAGGCAGTGAGCCGTGTTGAAATAGGCTGTATGGGGGTGAGAGATTCCACTTCAAGCTCAACGTCAATTTTTCTACGAGAAAGATTGTCGAGAATGAATATTTCATGCCCCAAATTTGATAAATGTAATGAGGTTGGCCAACCGCAAAAACCATCTCCACCAATGACCAATATTTTCATGTCTTTTACCCTCTTAATTTTGGTCGGATGTTTATCCGTGTCCGCGGTCATTGTATAGGTTTAGTGTAGGTTTTTTCAGTCGAAAAACTTTAAATAGCAGTGATGCTCAAACAACCTTAAGTTATTTTTAGCAATTTTAAGGACGATTTTGACGAAACATTAACCATAGAGCCTCAATCTGGGAATTAATATTTCTTTATGGGAGGCTCTAATGGCCCGCATTGCAGCATTTTTAGCTACGACAGCATTGGTAATCACAGCAACGGTTGCGACCGCTCAAACCTATGACAGACAAGTTGTTATTGAGCCGGTGACAAATCAGGACCTTAGCGGTGTGGTCAGAGCACAGCATATTAGACCGGGTGATGTTAGCGCTGAGGAATATGCGAGATTGTTGGAAGAAGCGGACCGTGTGAAGGCATGGCGGGCATCTCAAGGTATTTCCGAAAATGTGATCTATTCTGGAACTTCGGCGACATCGACAACGGTTTATTCTCCCGACCAAACTTATGTCAGTGTACCAAATTACAGCACAACGACATATGTAGAAACGGCTCAGCCCAAAATCGAAATTTTTGATGCACCAATTTCTTCGTCTGTAACTTATGCGTCGACAACACCTACGACCACTTATGATAGTTATTCATCATCTATCTCATCATACAGCGTCAGCCGAGGTGATACTTTATATAGTATCGCTAAACGCTATGGCGTGTCGCTCGCCAGTTTGAAATCAGCCAATGGACTATCAGGTAATAACATCGGTCTTGGGCAACGTCTTTCTATACCAGCCGGCGGTACAGTCGTTGTTAATGAAGGTACATCAGCTCGCGCACGGACAACATTAGTACGAAATGTTGAGCCTATTCCGGGCAGCGGTATTTACGCAGTATTACCAAAAGATACACTATACAGTATTTCTAGATATGCCTGCGTTGATGTAAATGATTTGATGGCGGTTAACGGAATTATTGATGCGACCAATCTGCAACCAGGTACGCGTTTAACAATGCCAGCTAATCACTGTCTGCGTTAGTCAGTTCAATCAACTTATCTAAAGCAGCTTTGGCTGCACCTTGATCAATAGAATTTGCCGCGAGGTCTATGCCTTGCGGTATATTTTTTGCGTGACCTGCAATCATTAAAGCCGCGCCACTATTAAGTAGAACGATATCCCGATAGGGGCTCTTTTGACCGTTCAAAAGATCCGATAACGCCTTGGCATTCTCTGCAGGCTTGCCGCCACGGATTGCGTCCATTGTTGATGGGCTTATTCCGTAATCTTGGGGTGTGACTTCAAACACGGACACAGATCCATCTTTAATCTCAGAAACAAAAGTTGGGCCCGTTGTGCTAATTTCATCTAAACCATCAGCGCCGTGAACAACCCAGATATGTTCGGCTCCCAGATCACGCAGCGCTTCGGCCATGGGATGACGCCAACTATCATCACAGACACCAAGTAGCATACGTTTGGCGCCGGCCGGATTACTCATTGGTCCCAGCATATTGAAAAGCGTTCTTATGCCGAGAGACTTTCGAGCCGGGCCAACATGGCGCATGGCTGGATGATGATTGGGCGCAAAGAGAAACCCTATGCCCGCCTCCATAGCGCATTTAGCGGCTTTCTCGGGGGATATCGCCAAATTTACGCCCAGCTCAGATAAGGTATCGGCTGTGCCAGTCAGACTACTGGCGGCGCGGTTACCATGTTTAGCCACTTTTACACCGGCCCCTGCACATACGATCGCCGTGGCCGTGGAGATGCTGAGCGTATGTAAACCTGTACCCCCGGTGCCGACGATATCGATAACATTCGCATCAATGCTCACTGGGATCATATTTTCGCGCATGATTTTGGTGCCAATTCTGACTTCCTGCGAGGTAAGGCCGATCATTTCCAAACCGAGCAGCAAGCCGCTGACTTGGGAATCATTGGACTTACCATTTAGAATGGCGGTGAGAGCGGATGCTAGCGCTTTCTCGGAAGGCCGTTCGCCCTGCGATAGTGTTTTAAATATCGAAGCGTCAAAACTCATAGCTTTATGCCTGATAGCCCTAAAAAGGCTGCTATCAATGCATGACCGTTTTCAGAAGCAATAGACTCTGGGTGGAATTGCAGGCCATGAATAGGGCGGGTCTTATGCATAATTCCCATTATCTCGCCGTCTTCAGTCCAAGCATTTGCATGTAAACTGTCAGGAAGGCTTTCGCGCTCAACGGACAGACTATGATATCGCGTGGCTTTAAACGGGCTTTTAAGTCCTTCAAATAGTCCCGTTCCGTCATGATGAATATCGGAAACTTTGCCATGCATTATAGATTTGGCGCGTATGACTTGGCCGCCAAAGGCTTGCCCCATTGATTGCATGCCCAAGCAGATTCCTAATATAGGCAAATCATCTGGGGCTTTGTCCAATAGTTCTAAACAAATACCTGCCTCGTTGGGCGTGCAGGGGCCTGGAGAAAGAAGGACGGCTTTTGCGCCAGTGCTTAAAGCTTGGCCAACCTCCATATCATCATTACGGATGACATGCGTCTCTGCGCCTAACTCCTCAGCATAATGAACGAGATTATAGGTAAAGCTGTCATAATTATCGACGACGAGAAGTGTCATTCAGATGGGTTACTTTCTTTTTTTCAAATAATAGGTCAAGCCGACCAATAGAAGGATAGCTCCTAGGATAAATAAAAACCATATATCATCAAGAGGTTCTTCTAATGGGCGTGGTCGGCGAAAGCCACGCATTTAATTGCCTTCAAACAAAACGCTGGCTTCTGCCGCGCGAAATAGGGCGGCAGCTTTATAGCGACACTCATCATATTCATATTGGGGCGTGCTATCCGCGACAATACCTGCGCCTGCGCGCACATGTAATTTCCCGTCTTTCACGATCCCGGTTCTTAGTGCGATGGCCGTATCCATATCGCCTTGGCAACTGATATAGCCAACGGCGCCGCCGTAAATTCCGCGCTTTTCATCCTCAAGTTCGTCAATAATTTCCATGGCGCGTACTTTTGGTGCGCCCGAAACTGTGCCTGCGGGAAAACCTGCAAATAGGGCTGACAAGGCGTCATAATCATCTCTGATTTCACCTTCGACATTGGAGACGATATGCATGACATGGCTATAGCGCTCGATGATAAATTCTTCCGTGACTTTAACCGTACCTGCTTTCGCGACACGTCCCACGTCATTGCGCCCGAGGTCTAGCAACATAAGATGTTCTGCGCGTTCTTTAGGGTCTGCTAGAAGACTTTTCTCATTCTCTAGGTCCTCAGCAGCTGTTTTACCGCGCGGGCGTGTCCCAGCGATGGGCCTGATCGTGACAACATCGTCTCTTAGGCGGACCAATATCTCTGGGCTTGATCCAACAATAGCGTGATCATCAAATTCCAGAAAATATAAAAAGGGCGAGGGGTTTAGCCGCCTTAATGCGCGATAGAGTGAGAAATTTGAGGCGGGCATGTCGGCTTCCAGCCTTTGCCCTATGACGACCTGAAAAATGTCACCGGCTTCGATATAGGCTTTGGCTTTGTCGACACGCTGATGGAAGTTTTCCGCACTGGTTATGATTTTAGGGGAAATCTTATCTTGATAATTATCAGTTCTATTGGAGCTTCCTTGAACAGGTAAACTCATATCATGCACGACGGCTTCAAGTCGCTTAAGGGCAGCGTCATAGGCGGATTGTGCAGATAAATTATTTGGATAAACAGTTGTCGTGATCGTAATTTCTTGAGCTATCTGATCAAAAATCGCCACAATAGTCGGGCGGGTCATAATCGCATCGGGTGTTCCGATGGGATCTGAATTTATGTTGGGTAATTTTTCAACTTGGCGGATCATGTCATATCCCAGATACCCAAAAAGGCCTGAGGCCATAGGCGGGATACCCTCTGGGAGGTCAAATGCACTTTCGGTTTGGATAGTGCGCAAGCTATCGAGGGGGTTTCCAGTTAAGGGCTTAAAGCTATCATCACCGCGCGCGCATTCTGATACGTCATCGAATGATCTCCAAATGAGGTCTGGCGAAAAGCCCATGAATGAATAACGTCCACGCTGTTCTCCACCCTGAACCGATTCAAACAAAAATGCGTAGGGTTTTCCCTTGGCTATCTTCAGATAGGCCGACACCGGCGTATCCATATCATTGATAAGGCGAGTATAGACAAGTTGAGGTCGTCCGATTCCATAAACGGATTGAAACTCCCCAAAACTTGGGATGATATCTGATGACACGAGTCTAGCCTTCTGTATCCAGACCTAATGCTTGTTGCACTTTATCCGGATATTCCTGTTTTGGATTTTCGACCAAAACGGAATTTTGATAAGCTTCCAAAAGGTCGTTCCGTACAGCGGCCGTCATTTGATCTTGTAGTTGATCAGCGAATTGACCCGCTAAGCTATCCTTATTGGATACAATTTCAGTTAACTTGCCAATCTGGCGTGTTAATGCCGTTTGTCCAGGGCCGCGTTCAATGTCACCGACATCTGCACTTAATAGTCCTGCATTCAGGGCCTGTCCCAATGACTGGCTTGGAGCTGAACGTAGTAAAATTGTATCTTCCAAACTTCCGCCTGTCTCAAGACTTGCTAGAATTTCCGCGAGACTTTCACCTGTTTGCGCTCTGCCTGCAAGGTCTAGCATCAATTCATCGAGGGCTTCATTGGTTTTTTGCCGTTGCCAAAGTGTTGTCGCTTGTTTTTTAATTTCATCAAATGGACGAAGTTGTTGTTCGATAATATCATCCACGCGTAACGTTACCCAACCACCAGTTTCTGTTTCGAACATATCCGTTTCATAACCTACATCATTGACGAAAATCTCTTTGAGGATGGTGTCATCTTGGGCAATGCCGGGGATATTATCCAGACCAACCATTTTCTCGCCGTCACGGGTGAGACCCGTGCGATCGACAAAGTCTATGCTGGAATAGGATACATTTCCGGCTTCTGCAGCTTCTTCCAAAGTTCTACCTTCTGTAATCGCATCTTCAATGTCAGGTATAATGTCAAAGATTTTATCTTTGGCCTTGCTGTCGAGCAGCTCGCTTTCAAGCTCTGGACGAATGTCCTCAAGGTTAGGCTTTTCTGCCTCGGTTACATTGGTGACTTTGATCGCATACCAATTTCCCAAACTTCCTAAGATAGCGCGGGCAGCTCCGTCATCCATTTCGAAGGCTGCTTTGGATGTTTCAGGGTCTAGTATGCCTTCAGGGCGCACATTTTCATAACTGATCGGCTCGATGAGGTCGAGCAGCGCTGAAACTGCGGCGGGCTCTTCATCATTATTTAGCCGCTCAACCGCCTTTTTAGCTGTCTCTTCATCACCAGCCGTAATTTGAATTACAGAACGAGTTTCCGCAGACCCAAGTTCGCCTAAACTCACCTTATAATTGAAGTGATCATCAATCTCTTCCGGTGTCACCTCCAAGTCAGGTATTATATCAGTGGGTTCCAGACGAATGAGCGTGATGCGGCGATATTCAGGTGCTGTGAAGCGGAGCGGGTTTTCATCTATATATGTTTGCAAGTTTTCGTCTGTAGGTTCTGGTGGCGCGGGCACAGCCTCATCCGTTAATGTGAGAACTTCTGCTTTTCTTTGTTCCGTAAGATAGCTGTAATATTGCTCGGCAAATTCCAGTGGAGCCAATACGCCTCCAGATATAGCCGGGATGGTTTGTTGTTGGCGCATGTCACGAACAATATCCTTTTCAAATTCTGCGCGAGTGATCCGCGGATTTTGCCTGGCGAGAACCGAGTCGAGTTTTTCGCTACTAAATTTCCCCGTGAGCTCATCCTTGAATACCTCCACAGTCGATACAAAGTCGATCGCTGATTTACTATTCACGCCAATCCCGAGATCGTCGGCATCTATTTCAATGACCTTAGATGTTAGAAGCTCACTTAAAACCCTATTATGAATGCCGCGATCATAAGCTTCTTGGTGGGGCATTTGCCGGCCTTCAGTTTGTGCCAAAGTACGAAGCTGTCTCTGGAAGGCTGCCTCAAATTCGTAATTGCTGATCTCTTTATCGCCCAGAGTTATGACGGCATTACGCGAACTTGGCGAGAAGACATCATTAATCCCCCATACCGCGAAGGCTAGCACCAATAGTGCGATAAGAATGCCAACCAGGATACCCTGAATTTTTCCGCCAATAGTCTGGGCCATTATGTGAATCCCTATTTAATCAACAGATACATAGACAGGGTCGTCAATAGTCGCAAGCTTAGGCTTGAAAAATCGTCAAGAACCTTCATGTTAGTTGTAGATGGAGAATATATGCGTCCCTTAATTGCTGCAAATTGGAAAATGCACGGAGATATGGATTGGACAGACAAGCCGTCTCAGTTTGAAGAATTATTACCCGCCTCGAAACGTGAAGGCGTTGAAGTTTTAATATGTCCACCCTTTCCCTTAATTGCCCCGCTAAAAGATGCGGCAGATAAGGCTAGTATCCATATTGGTGCGCAAAATTGCCATGCTGAAGTTAAAGGGGCTCACACGGGCGAGGTGAATGCGGAACTATTGGCATCTGTTGGCGCGAAATATATTATCGTCGGCCATTCTGAGCGTCGCGCTCAAGGCGAAAGCCATGCCGATGTCAAGGCCAAGGCCGAAGCGGTGCATCGAGCGGGGTTAATTCCGATTATTTGTGTCGGTGAAACTTTAACGCAGCGAAAAGCGGCGCGCACGCATACAATTGTCAAAAACATGCTTTTAGGATCCATGCCGGAAGATTCGGAAAATGTTGTGATTGCTTATGAGCCAGTATGGGCGATTGGGACGGGGGAGACCGCGAGCGCTGCGGAAATCGTCGAAGTGCATATGCTGATACGGGAACTAATCGGGCCAAATATCAGGATTCTCTATGGGGGATCTGTGAAACCTACGAACGCGGAAGAAATTTTATCAATCCCTAATGTAAACGGCGCTCTTATTGGTGGCGCCGGTCTTGAGATGACAAGCCTGGCTGAAATTGCACGTTTTGCGATTTAGCCTTTATTTTTGCATAAGCCGTCGGGCCAAAATTACATTTATGACCAACATAATTACGGCGGTCGCAAATAGGCCGTGCCCGATACCGGGAACATTTATACCCAACCATGGGGATAGGTGAAAGCCAATCGCGCCGATTAATATGGCCAAACCCAGCAAAGTGCCTAATTTTCGTGCCGCCGGGATTAGAAGCATTAGAGCCGCCAGAAGTTCTCCCGCACCCGTCATCATACGAACCAGAGGTTCAAACAAGCCAATGCCCGATCTTTCCGCAATTATTGAAAAAACAGGATTTGTTGTGCCAAATTTTTGAACGCCAAAAAAGATAAACCCTGCTGCCAATAAAAGGGCCAATATTAAACTCAGATGTTTCATGCTTTGGACTTTCAAATCAAAATATTCCTTGAAAGCTTAAAGCTAATTGACAGGGAATGATAGTTTTTAGACCAGAGGAAGGGGTTGTAATTTAAAAAACAAGGCCAACTTAGGTCTAGTCAGCGCGAAAGAAACCCGCTAGAGGGCGCGACGAAGAACCAGAGAGCTATTATGTCTACTGTTTTACTGCTAGTCTTGCTGTTTATCAGCATCATCATGACCGGACTCATTCTGATCCAGCGATCAGAAGGCGGCGCGCTAGGTATCGGCGGCGGCGGTGGCGGCGGCGGCGGTTTCATGAGCGGACGCTCAGCTGCTAATAGCGTATCGCGCATGACAGGGATATTAGGTGCGGCTTTTTTGGTGGTAAGTCTGTTTCTATCTGTAGTTTTCAACAAGGAAAATCAGCAAACGTCGATTTTAGATGAAGCCAATGCAGAAGCCCCCTTGACGGCACCTATAGATTCAGCAGAAGAGACAACCCCGTTAGTTGAGCGTATTGAAGCGGCTCCGGCGGGTACGGAAACTCCAACCGAGACGACCCCGGATGCTGCAGAAAATGCAGAAATAAGTTCTGAGGAACCCGAGCAGGAATAATCCCGCACCGGCCCTCAAAATAGAAACGGGCCGGGAATGCCAAGATACATATTTATCACCGGAGGTGTTGTATCCTCTCTCGGCAAAGGCTTGGCCTCAGCCGCTTTAGGTGCGCTTTTGCAGGCACGTGGCTATAATGTGCGTTTGCGCAAACTTGATCCTTATTTGAATGTCGATCCGGGAACCATGTCACCTTATCAGCACGGCGAGGTTTACGTCACAGATGATGGGGCCGAGACAGATCTGGATCTAGGCCATTATGAGCGTTTCACAGGTGTGTCAGCCGCGCAGAGCGATAATATCACAACGGGCCGGATATATTCTAATATCATCGAAAAGGAACGGCGCGGAGATTACCTCGGCGCAACCGTTCAAGTCATTCCGCATGTGACGAATGAGATTAAAGAATTTGTCTTATCAGATGCCGGGGAAGATGTTGACTTTGTGCTGTGCGAAGTCGGCGGGACTGTCGGTGACATTGAAGGCTTGCCATTCTTTGAAGCGCTGCGCCAACTCAGGCAAGAACTCCCGCTCGGTGAGACGTTGTTTATACATGTAACCTTGTTGCCGTTCATTAATGCCGCCGGCGAGATGAAAACCAAGCCAACCCAACATAGTGTTAAAGAATTACGCTCTATCGGTATTCAGCCGGATATTCTCTTATGTCGCGCGGATCGTGAAATATCCGCAGATGATCGCAAGAAAATAGCCCGCTTCTGTAATGTACGCGAAAGCTCTGTTATTCAGGGGTTGGACGCGGCATCTATTTATGATGTGCCTTTGGCTTACCATGCCGAAGGCCTAGACACCGAAGTCCTCGCTCATTTTGGAATTGATACACCACCTGAAGCCAATTTGTTCCAGTGGGAAACAATTTCAGACACATTGCATAACCCGGATGGTAAGGTGCGTATTGCGGTCGTTGGCAAATATACTGTGCTGCCAGACGCTTACAAATCTATTACAGAGGCTATGGTACATGGCGGCATCGCTAATAGTATAAAAGTCGATGTAACTTGGATTGAAGCCGAAGAGTTTGAGAACGCCTCAGAAGATACCAATCTGTTGGAAGGCATGCATGGCATCTTGGTCCCGGGCGGATTTGGCGAGCGCGGCAGTGAAGGCAAGATCAAGGCGGCTAATTATGCTCGCACCAAAAAGGTTCCTTATTTTGGGATATGTTTCGGGATGCAAATGGCGGTAATTGAGGCTGCCCGTAATTTAGCAGGTATTAAAGGGGCTGGATCTACGGAATTTGGCGACCCAAAAGTGCCGCTGGTCGGTCTGATGACAGAGTGGACCAAAGGTAATGAAAAAGTCGAGCGGGATGAGAATACCGATCTCGGGGGTACGATGCGTCTTGGAGCTTATCCGGCGGCGCTTAAAGCGGGTAGTCTTGTGGCTGAGGAATATGGCAAGACCGAAATCTCTGAGCGCCATCGCCACCGTTATGAAGTCAATATCGCCTACAAAGACCAGCTTGAAGAGGCCGGGCTATTATTCTCAGGCCTTTCGCCTGATGGCATCTTGCCGGAAATTGTCGAGATACCTGATCACCCCTGGTTTATCGGCGTGCAATATCATCCCGAGCTTAAATCACGACCTTTTGAGCCGCATCCGCTTTTCGCCGGTTTTATCCGCGCCGCATTAGAGCAAAGTCGCTTGGTATGATGCCAATTTTTCCTTCGTTAGGCGGACATCCTAGGACTTAAATAGTCAAACCGCATCATGCTTCTTATTGTTTGGTAACAATCGATGTAAATTCTTTTTTGAAGGTTTTCGGCTAATATACACCTCCCGTGGGTGTATTGCTTTTCATAACGATTATTCTCTTGGGCTTCTTCGGGGGGCTTTTCAACCTCTTGAAGCCGTGGGCGTGGATTGACGGCATCCTTAATCTACCGGGTTTAATGTCAGAATTTATACTCATTCTCGGCGTGGGAGGATTATTGCTTTATGTCATGCAGACAACTTGGCCGGAGACGCTTGATCCCGTAATCTTAAACCTGATGACAAGTGGTGCCATAGCCTATGCTGTGGGATTAGCGGGTCATTACGGACATGAATGGCAGCAGGATAAATCTATCGACATTGACGAGTTTGAGGCCGCCTTTGAAGCCGAGGCGCAGAGGAAAAAAGCGGAATATAGCTATACGGATTTCTCGCATAAGGGTTGGAAGCAGAGACGCGGTCAGGCTGAGCCTCATTCTAATTCTAGTCAGCCTGAACCTGTTCAACCCGAGAAAACACTAAAGCTTGCAATCTTGGGTTTAAGTCCAAACGCATCCAAAGGGCAACTTAAACGCGCCTATCGCAAAATGGCGAAAAAATATCACCCCGATACAAATAATCACCCGCAAGCGGCAGAAAAAATGTCGGAAATTAATATCGCCTATGACTGGCTACAGGCCAACTTTTAAGCGCTAACCACTCATTATAACGGCCAATAAGTTTAAGGATTGTGTTTACAGTCGCGGTTTTTAGGCAGATATAGCTGGATATTTGAAGAAGGTATATGTCCAGTTTGCTAGATAAGAGTGAACCCTTTCATTTGCGAGACCCTTTGCCGGGTGACTTAGGTTGGATCATTCAACAGCATGGTCAATTTTACGCGCAATTATTTGGGTGGGATCAAACCTTTGAAGGCCTTGTTGCGGGCATCGTAGCGGAGTTTACCAAAAACTTTGACCCAGAATTTGAACGTTGTTGGATAGCTGAACGAGAGGGTGGTGCCATAGGGTCCGTGTGTCTTGTGCGCGAGAGCGATGATACGGCGAGGCTACGTCTGCTCTATGTCCATGAAAGTGCCCGCGGGTTGGGTATTGGCCAAAGATTGGTGACTGAAACGATAAAGTTTGCACGCGACACTGGGTATAAAAAAATCGTATTGTGGACTAATGGTGTATTGCTATCTGCCCGGCATATCTATGAATCCGCAGGTTTTGTTCTTATCCATGAAGAAAATAAGCAAAGTTTTGGGCAAGACCATGTCGCACAAACTTGGCAATGTGATCTTTGAGCATCAACCTATCGCTTTGGGCAAAACGAACACAGCTTTCCTATTGTTAACTTGCATTGAACCATCGCCCAACTTAGCTCTGAAGGGTGCTTCGCAGATCGGGATTTATATGAATCTAGACACCGCCTCTAAATTGCGTCACCTTTGTCTTTTGTTCGCTAGCTTGGCATTTTCGGCCTGCGGGGGAGGCGGAAGCAGTGGCAGTAGTTCGATTGACATGTCGGTCACCCCTCCAAGCTCGACGAATAACGCGCCCACTTTTACATCCTCAAATACCGCCAGTGTGGCTGAATCCGTCTCCGGACCTGTCTATACGGCAACCGCTTCTGATATGGATGGAAACAGTCTGTCATATTCCCTCTCAGACGGCGCAGACGCCGTTCACTTTTCTATTGATGCCAACTCAGGTGATATCAGTTTCATTACCGCGCCAGATTTCGAAAATGCATCGGACAGTAATGGAGACAATGTTTATGATATTACTTTGTCTGTCGCAGATGGACAAGGCGGCACGGATAGCCTGTCTTTGGCTCTAAGCGTGACGGACACACCTAATGATCCTGTCAAATATAGAGATAGATTTTTCACTGAAATTCAGGAGATGCGGGACGTAGAGCTTGCCGTGGTTGACGGCGAGACCCTGCAAATGGATATCTTTCAGCCCGCCAATGACACGACGCAAAATAGACCGGTGCTAATCGTTGCCTCAGGCGGTGGGTTTATATTTCAGACTCGCCAGGATGTTGAATTTGTCGCCGCAGAATTTGCGAGTCGAGGATTTGTGACCGCGACCATGGATTATCGCGTGTTGGGCCGCCTGCCGTTTGATGCGGATGAATTATCAATTGCTGGAATCAGAGCAAGTCATGACATGCTGGCCGCCGTCAGGTTTTTCCGAGCGGATGCCGAGTCAGCAAATAATTTCCAAATCCGTAGCGATGCCATAATTGTCAGCGGCGTATCCGCAGGCGGTGTAATGTCGGCAACTTTGGCGACATTTGATGAAAATGATGTGGCGCCAACGGCCGTTATTCAAGAATTTTTGGATGCCAATGGGGGGGTCTTTGGGGTGGTTGGCAACAGTATTGGAGTGAGCTCGGATATACAAGGTGCTGTTGCCATTTCTGGTGCTGTCTTGGATATTGGCACAATCGACGCGCAATCTGTCCCCATATATGCCGCGCATAATGAGATTGATCCGGTTGTGCCCTGCGATACAGCCCCCGAAGGCGCCGCTTTTACTGGATTGGTCGTATCTGGATCGTGTGATTTTATTCCGGCGCTTCAAGCGGCCGGTGTAATCGCAGATCTCTTCATAAGCCCTAGCACCGGGCATGTTGATTTTACACCGGAGGAATTATTACAAATCTCCAATGAGGCCGCCGCGCTTTTCTTTACTGAGGTTATTTCTCAGCCTTAAATTTTCGCAAGTCGGAAAAATAGAATTATTCGGCTCTTCATCATGGCGTTGCCGACTTCTAAAGACTAAATTGCGATTTATGGAGACAGCATTACAGGAACAAATTTAATGACATCGCTGTTTTGCCTCAAACCGGACACAAAGACCTTACCCTGCCTTCATCATAGCGATGCCAACATCCTGTTCGAATAAATAAAGTAGATTGACGAGGGCTTTGCCGCGCTCCGTTTCCAGTTTGGGATCATTTTGCACGATATAGCGGGCATCCGTATAGGCTGTCTCAAGCAGTGACTTATGGCTATCCAGATCAGCGAGGCGAAATTTAGGCAGGCCGCTTTGACGCGCGCCTAATAAATCGCCAGACCCGCGTAGCTCCCAGTCTTTTTCCGCAATAAAAAAGCCGTCCTCAGATTGGCGCATGGTTTCCAGACGCGCCTTGCCATTGACCGATAAAGGCCCTTGATAGAGCAGCAGACAGGAGGATTTTTTGTCTGATCTCCCGACACGCCCGCGCAGTTGATGCATCTGTGCCAGACCAAAGCGCTCGGCATGTTCAATAACAATGATAGTGGCGTTGGGTGCATCAACCCCGACTTCGATCACAGTGGTCGCGACCAAGATGTCATATTTCCCGGCCTTAAACCCTTCTGCCATGGTTTGCTTTTCCTGAGCAGATAATCGTCCATGGATGAGACCTACACGTTCACCAAAGTGAGCCGTAAGTTGCCGATGGCGGTCATCCACGGAAGAGAGGTCAATCAGTTCGCTATCCTCTACGAGGGGGCAGACCCAATAAACCTGAGAGCCCTCCTTGATCGCGCGGCCAATGCCATCAATGACATTGTCGAGCTTAGCCATGGGCAGGATGCGCGTATCAATGGGTTGGCGACCCGCCGGCTTCTCCGTGAGTTTTGAGACATCAAGATCGCCATATGACGTGAGCGCCAATGTACGCGGGATGGGTGTGGCCGTCATGACCAGCAAATCCGGCTTATGGCTTTTCTTGGCGAGCTTCAAACGGTCATGCACGCCGAAGCGATGTTGCTCATCTATTATCACAAGCCCTAGATCATGAAACTCGACCTTATCTTGGAAGAGCGCATGGGTGCCGACAATCACATCAATGTAACCCTCCGCGAGCCCGGTCATTAAGGCCTCGCGGGCCTTGCCTTTGTCCCGTCCGGTCAGAGCTTCCACGGTGAGGCCGGCCGGATCGAGCAGGGTTTTTAATGTATCAGTATGTTGGCGAGCAAGTATTTCCGTAGGCGCCATCAGCGCGATCTGGCATTTGCTTTCCGCGACATGAGCGCTAGCCAGCGCCGCGACAAAAGTTTTGCCCGCACCGACATCGCCTTGTAGCAATCTTGCCATGCGATAGGGCGAGGCAAGGTCGGCCTGAATTTCTGCAAAGGCGGTTTTTTGCGCGTTGGTCGGCGTAAACGGTGCGGCCTTGAGGACATCATCAATATATTGCCCAGTTGCCTCAAAGCTGCGGCCGGATTGGCGGAGGGTGTTTTCGCGCACTAAGGCAATCGCGAGCTGTTTGGCCAGTAGCTCATCATAGGCGAGGCGTTGCCGCATAGGGGAGGTAGCCACGCTGTCATGCGGGTGTTCGGGTTGGTGAATACGGGTGAGTGCCGTATTAAAATCCGGCCAGCCTTGATCTGTTCGCATGGCCGGGTCGAGCCATTCGCCCAAGGTTGCCGTTTTCGTGATGGCCTGTTTCATCGCCTTGCGCGCAACCTTTTGCGACAGGCCAGCTGTTAAAGGGTAGTGCGTTTCATAAAGGGGTAGCTCATCGGATTTCTCCGGCGCCACCACATAATCCGGATGCGTCATTTGCAGCTCGGCGTTAAACACATCCACCTTGCCGGAGATAATGCGCTTAGACCCTTCAGGGAGAATACGTTTTAAATAATCTGCGCGGGACTGGAAGAAGACAAGTGTCATCTCGTCCGTCTCGTCATAAACTTTAATTTTATAGGGACGAGAGCGCGTTGACGGTGTGGTGTGTTTTCCGACAGTAACGGTAAAGGTACAGATCTCGTCTTTTTTGGCGTCAGATAATGTGGGGCGGTGGCTACGATCAATCAGATTTGTCGGCGGCGTAAAGAGCAAATCTTTGATGCGCGTACCCATCGCCCGTCCGATCGATTCTCTCACACGATCTCCCACACCATTCAGCGTAATGATGTCCGCAAAGTAAGGCGATAAAATATGTGGACGCATAAGGCTTTTTACGGAGTTGTGGGCACTATTACCAGTTGGTTATTTCTAAGACTCGTGTATGTCTAATACAGTCTTGACAAAAGAACAAATAAAGAACAAAGTATTCTAGAATAAACATAGGTGTTACAATGGCAGGTTCCATCAATAAGGTTATCTTAGTCGGTAATGTGGGCAAAGACCCGGAAACGCGTACATTTAGCAATGGCGGTAAAGTCTGTAATTTCAGCCTCGCAACAAGTGAAAGCTGGCGCGACAAACAATCGGGTGAAAAACGCGACGCGACCCAGTGGCATAATATTGCGATATTTAATGAGAACCTCATCAAGGTTGTCGAAAATTATGTCAAAAAGGGCAGCAAGCTTTATCTCGAAGGTCAGCTGCAAACGCGTAAATGGCAAGACCGCGACGGCAATGACCGCTGGACAACCGAGGTTGTTTTGCAACGTTTTCGTGGCGAGCTTGTTATGCTGGATGGCCGCAATAGTGGCGGCGGTGGTGGATATAACCAAGACCAAGGCGGTTATAGCGGCGGGGGTGGTTCACGCTCGGCCAGCGCTATGGAAGGCCCTAAAGAAGATTTCGAACTGGATGATGAAATCCCGTTCTAGGGTTTTATTTCTGCAGGTTTATTTCTCTAAGGCAGTGTCTAGCATCGCTTGAAGATAATCCGTATTGGCACCCGCCACATATTCATCACCAATCATGAAGAAAGGTGTACCTGAGAACATCGGTAGCTCTTGAGCGATCCGCATATTATCATCAAGATGAAGTGTATGAGCCTTATTGTTCATATCCTTTTTGAACTTTGTAATGTCCAAGCCGACGTCTTTGGCGAGATTTTCTATTTTTTCATCTGTCAGCCCACGTTGTTCCATTAGGGCGACATGCATGTCCCAATATTTTCCTTGTTCGGCGGCAGCTAGAGCAGCTCTGGCGGCAGTTCTAGATGTCTTGGAACGACCATCCAAAATGGGAAGCTCTTTGAAGATAACCCGGACGTCATCAGGATTTCCCTCGATCACCTCGGTCAGCCAATCTGTGGATTTTTTGCAAAAGCCGCAATTATAATCAAAAAATTCAACAATGGTTACCTTGGCATTTTTTGGCCCAACCGTTGGGTCACGGCTGTCATTGAAAACACGCGTTTTCACAGCACCTAAGGCAGCCATTTCTTCCTTGGCTTCCAGAGCAATCATCGCGTCGCGAATAATCTCAGGGTTTTCAAGAAGATATTCTTTGACGATTTCCTCGACCTGTTTGCGATCCATATCCGCCGCCCCGGCTTGGCTACAGGCAGCAATACTCATCGTCGAGATAAAAAATGCTACGCCCAAATATTTCTTCAATTTAGCCTCCAATATCGCCTACTTGGTTTTATAAGTCACTTGACGGTGAAAGTGAAGGGTCTTTGGCGATTGCCTCTATTTCTTCGTTTAGCAAGTTCAGTATCTGCAACTACAATGATATCGCTGGCTCTTCGGTATTGGGGTATTCCACGATCAAGATCTTCCCTGGCACGTTGTGCAAAAGACCGGGCCCTTTGCATATCACCGGAGTTGAACGCTTGTTCGGCAATGGCATATTTAGCCAGTGCATTTTTACCAAGGCTACCATAGGCTTGCGACAGGTAATACCAAGCAAAGCTACTCGTGGTTTCCTTTTGCAGCGCTGATTTCAAGTGCTTAATGGCTTGTTGGACTTTTATTTCATTTTCAGACTCAATCAACGCTTGAGACAACATAATTTCAAGCAAAGGTGCATCAGGTTTTAATTGGATGGCTCTTTGGAGTGGAGCTATGGCTTCTTGACCCTTGCCACTTTCATATAAGATTTGACCGTGAAGTTCATGAAAATAGGGGTTTTGCGGATCCGATTCTATGAGGGCATTCACTTCACGGATGGCACTTCCAAGACTTGCGCTGCGGAAATGTGCCACAGCGCGGGCATATCGTGCTTCAAATGAGGTGTCGGTTTCAGGATAACGCGAAAATACTAACTGTGGCGATTCCAGAAACCCTCTTAGTTTCGCTTTGGCTATTTCAAGCTTTTCGATATCCTTCGGGCTATCTTCAACTTCGGTATGTGGGCTTTCATCGACGACTTCGCGCAGGGCGTCGATCCGTTGGCTTGAGAGGGGATGCCCTCGAAAATAGGGAAAGCGACGCGCATTTGATAAAACTTCTTGATAACGAAATTTTTCGAAAAACTCGATAAGGCCTTTTCCGGATTGTCCGGTCCGTTCCATATACTGGGCCGCATATTGATCAGCGGCAGCCTCATTGGCTCGTGAATATGCAAGCACTTCAAGTGTACCAAATTGTTGTGAACCTCCAAGAATTAATGCACCTGCCTGACCTTCACCAGCTAAAATTGCTGCCAGACCAATACCGGCCGCTATGAGCCAAGCACCATAAGCACTTCTGCTTCCATAATCGCTTCGGGCCAAATGTCCGGCGGCTATATGACCTGTCTCATGGGCGATCACACCTTTTAGCTGGTTGGGTGTTTGTGACTCTAGGATGAGGCCGGTATGAAAAAACATTTTCTGGCCGCGCGTTACAAAGGCGTTCAGGCTTTTGTCGTTGACAAGAAATATATCAACGTTTGATGCATTAAGACCTGCAGCTCGAATAATCGGATCAGAGAACTCTCTTAATGTGGCCTCAATTTCGGTATCGCGTATAAGCGATTGCGCAGATGCGGGGCTCACGAGAACCATGATGTAAGTAAGACTTAGAATTGCGCTAATAACTAAACGCCATGTCTTTTTAATGCGGGGCATAAATACCTAAACGTAATTTCTATTCCCAATCTTGCCCCAGATAGTCCGAACGTCAAGTGAACGGGCTGTAACAATGCAGTGAAGTTTACGCTATCAGCCTAATCATTGGGCTGATTGGTGAACGATCCTCAAGAATCGGTCTTTTTGCTTGTTTTTGTCGGGGCTTTTCGTCGTGTGGTGCTTTTACTTTTCGGTTTTTCTTCCGTTTTATCGCTTTTTTTGGTTTCCTTCTTGCTTGAAGATTTGGCTTTAGTTGCTGTTTTACTTTTCGACGCTTTAGGCTTTTCCTTTGTCTCTTTTGCCTTTTTCGTAGGCGCTTTACGACGGGTTGTGCTCTTTGCTTTGGCTTTCTCTACAGTCGTTTTTTTATCGGACTTTGTTTCTTTACCCTTGTCAGAGGTACTAGATTTTGAGGCCGCTTTAGCTTCTGGTTCAGCTGCAGATTTTCTGGCCGGGGCTTTCCTGCGAGTCGAACTTTTGCTCGGCGCTTTAGCCTTTTTCACCTTTTCGGCGGGCTTGGTTTTTTCATCAGCTTTAGCTTCCGATGACTTTTTGTTGCTTTTACCCTTCGGCTTTTTTGCGGCCTTGACCTTAGACGATGTTTCCTTCGATTCAGTTTCGCGAGGCTTTCGGGTCGGTGCTTTACGCCTGACTGTGCTTTTTGATATTTCTACTTTTTTTGCGTCATCTTCATTTACGTCTTCGCCCTTAGTATTGCTTTTTTTGGTATTTTTATCTGAAGATTTGCGCTTTCTAGACTTCTTATTCTCTGAGACATCGTCTGACGGTTTGTCTTTTTTGTTTCCTCGGCGCTTTTTAGGCTTGCGCTCCGAGTCATCTTTTTCAAATGTATTAGTTTCTTCATTGTTTTCAGATGAAACTGCTTCGGTTTCGGAAGACCTCCGACGCCCACCGCGGCGTCCCCGTCTACGCCGCCGCTTTTTAGACTCGCCTTCGTTATCATCGGCATCAACGCTTTCAGATACAGTTTTGTTTTCAGCTTCAGCGTCGTCGTCTTGGCCTTTTTTGTTTTTAGATTTCTTTTTAGATTTGGAGGATTTCTCCTGTTCTTTTTTGAGCTCTTTTTCTATCTTTTCTAGCGGGTCTTTAGCGGCCTTCTTGCGTTTTTCCGTGATTTCAATACTGCTATCAGGACGAAGAAGGTCGTCATCGGCGCTGATTTCGATGAAAAGGTCGAACGTATTTTCGATCGCGGTCAGAAGATTGCGCTTTTCATTCATAATATAAAGCGCGACTTCCGGGGATACATTCATCTTAATACGCTTTGATTGTCCGCGTACGGCATGTTCTTCGACTTCGCGAATAGCTTTGAGGGCACTCGACTCGATACTGCGTCTACGACCGATGCCAGCACAATGTTCACAATGCACGCTGGAGCCTTCAAGCAAGCTTCGACGACGGCGTTGTCGTGATATTTCCATAAGCCCAAATTGTGAAATGCGGCTATATTGAACGCGGGCGCGGTCTTGGGATAGCGCGTCGCGCATACGTTTTTCAACGGCCCGATTATTGCGATGTTCGTCCATGTCGATAAAATCGATCACCACGAGTCCTGCCAAATCGCGTAAACGCATTTGTCGGGCGACTTCTTCAGCGGCTTCAAGATTGGTTTTTAGAGCTGTACGTTCGACATTTCTTTCTTTTGTTGAACGACCCGAGTTTACATCAACGGATACGAGGGCTTCTGTGGGATGAATGACCAGATATCCACCTGATTTAAGTTGCACCACAGAATCGTGTATTTTTTCAATTTGTCTTTCTGCCTGATACCTCAGGAATAAGGGGATATCATCCTTATAAGCTTTCACATTTTTAGCATGACTCGGCATCATCATTTTTATGAAGGATTTTGCGGTTTTATAGGCTTCTTCGCCTTGAACGAGTACTTCGGAAATTTCTTTATTATATAGATCTCTGATTGAGCGTTTAACTAAATTACCTTCTTCATGGATTAAAGCCGGAGCAATAGATTTAAGCGTCGTTTCGCGGATCGTTGCCCATAATCGGCTGAGATAATCATAGTCGCGTTTGATTTCGGCTTTTGTACGTTTGGCGCCTGCTGTCCTGACGATGACGCCCATGCCTTGGGTGACGTCTAAATCCGCTACTATGCTTTTCAGCCTTTTTCGATCAGATCCGTTGGCGATTTTACGAGATATACCGCCGCCCCGTGGGGTATTTGGCATAAGCACACAGTAACGTCCTGCCAGTGACAGATAAGTTGTCATGGCGGCGCCTTTATTGCCGCGCTCTTCTTTTACGACCTGAATAAGAAGAATTTGGCCGCGTTTGATGACTTCTTGGATTTTATAACGCCGGCGTGACATCCGACGTCGACGTGTTGAAGCCGTCTTGGCTTGTTCATCTGCGACTTCGGCTTCATCCTCTGGTGCGTCATCATCAGAGTTCGTTTCTTCATCTCCATCCGATGCTTCGTCTGCATCATCTTCCGATAGGTCGTCACCTTCGTCTTTGGGCTCGACGTCATCTGATTCTTCTTCGTCTGAGGCTTGATCTATTTCAGCTTCAGCTTCTTCTTCTGCTGCGCGTGTTTCAGCTTCTTCGGCTTCCAATAAGGCGACTCGGTCCTCATAAGGAATTTGATAGTAATCCGGGTGAATTTCGCTAAACGCTAAAAAGCCATGACGATTTCCGCCATATTCGACAAATGCCGCTTGTAGTGATGGTTCAACGCGGGTGACCCGGGCGAGGTATAAATTGCCTCTTAGTTGACGTTTATTTGAGCTTTCAAAATCAAGTTCATCTATCCGAGATCCATTGACGATCACCACCCGGGTCTCTTCCGGCTGGGATGCGTCGATTAGCATTCTTTTTGACATGTAATTCTCCAAAGACCCCAGGGTATCCCCTAAGTCGCGCACTTGATGCAGCGGTAAAAGAGGGACGGGGTGTAGTAATAAGTTTTAAATTTGACGACGCGGAGGATGACAGCTGGGTGCTGCCAAATATATCGACTAAACTTACGGGTTCCGCGTACATAATAATCCTGTTTGGCCTTTCGGCTTAAGAGTCTGCTTAAATATGTGAAAATATAAAAGACTCGTTAGATGTGACCTACATGACATGATTATGAGGCCCACGTAAAGACATATTGTATTTGAATGTGTTATATCAAGCAGTGACGGTAATAAATTCTCAACGCTCTTGGGTGTATCAAAGCTTTATTAACCTTATGTTTTGAGATGCGTCGCCTAATTTATTTCATTTTTGCTTTATGCGTTTTCGGCTTTGGTTCCGCGTTTGGGGCCGTTGTCAAAGACGTATCTATTGAAGAAGATAATAATCAAGCTCTTGTTTTGCTAAGTTTATCAGGGCTGGACGGGCAAAAACCGAAAATATTCCAATTGGATGGTCGTGTCGTCATCGATTTGGATAATAGCCATGCTAAGCTGAAGGGGTATGAAGTAGGCCAAGGGCAAAATGCTATTGAAGGAAAATTTGGCATTGAAAAAATCCGTTATGCCAGACGCAATAGCGATGATTTACGGCTGGTTATCGATCTAGAAGAGGACACAAAATTTTTAACGTCTGAAATAGAACCTAACGCAATAAAGCTTATCTTTGCGACGGCGAAAAAACCACAAGCTAAAGTTATCAATGCTGTCGTTCAAACGAGAAATGTCAGTAAGACGGAAGATAGGTTTTTCTCAAATTCAGTCCCATATCCGCGCCTGAAAACAAGGGGCAAAGCAGCACCCACGCCATATGTAAAGCCTCTTATTGCTATTGATGCTGGTCATGGTGGGCGGGACCCGGGAGCTCTCGGAAAGTCTGGAACTCATGAAGCGTCTATCACGTTAAAGGCGGCGCTTGAGCTGCAGAAAATGCTCTTAAAAACAAATAGATATAAAGTCATACTGACACGGAAATCGAATAAATATGTGGAACATGAAGAGCGAATTCGTATTGCCCGGGCGGCGTCAGCCGATTTGTTTATCTCTATTCATGCCGACTCAGCGGGATCCTTCTCGGCGAGAGGTGCATCCGTTTACACCTTGTCGGGTAAATCAAGAAATCGGTCAAAAAAGATCGTCAACACGCAAAACTGGATTATGGATGTAGATCTTACAGAACAGAGCAATTCTGTTGGGACTATACTCGTTGACTTGGCTGAAAGGAAAACCTTTTCCCAGTCTGAGTTGTTTGCAGATATTTTGATTAAACATATCTCAAAGACTAGTCGTCTTGTCGGTAACTCACATCGTAGAGCAGGGTATTATGTTTTACTAGCGCCGGATGTTCCAGCCGTTTTGTTGGAGCTTGGTTTTTTATCTAATCCGCAAGATGAAAAATTGCTCAAAAGTGCAGGTCATCGTTCCCGATTAATGGCATCTGTAGTTTCTGCAATTGATGGATATTTTAAACATCAAAAGTCGTGACCTAAGCTCATGTTGCATCTATAAAGCATAATGTGAATCGGTAAGAGTTGAGATAAACGTCTCAATGATGCCGCAATTAGTCTTAGTTTGGTTGCCATGAAAAAATTCTGGTCATTTCTCAAATGGTTATTTTTAGGCGGGTCTGTTTTAGGTCTGTGCTGTCTCATTTTTGCGTTTGTTTATGTGCTGAGCGTCACAAAAGACCTACCCAGTGTGGAGACCTTAGCTGAGTATAAACCGGCTGTTATGACTCGTGTCCATGCGGGTGACGGAAAGCTGATTTCAGAGTTTAGGAAAGAGGCACGCGTATTTGTTCCCGTAGAGACAATTCCAGACGAACTACAACAAGCCTTTGTCTCTGCCGAAGATCAGAGATTTTACACCCATAGTGGCTGGGATCCCATTGGGCTTGTCAGAGCGACCTTATTTGGTGCCTTGGATTTTGCGCAAGGCAAGCGTGTTGGTGGGACTTCGACCATTACCCAGCAGGTTGCTAAAAACTTCCTTGTCGGAGATGATTATTCAATTCGACGTAAAATACGGGAAATCTTCATCGCCCGGCGTATAGAGAAAGCAATGGATAAAGATCATATCCTTGAGCTTTATCTAAATGAAATTTACTTTGGCCGTGGTGCGTATGGAATAGCCGCGGCATCGCTCAACTATTTCGGTAAACCGATGAAGGATTTAAGCCTGCATGAAATAGCTTACTTAGCCGTGCTCCCGAAAGCCCCGAACAACTACCAGTTAACGAACCCCTCCAAAAAGGAACGCGCATTTACGCGTCGCAATTATGTCTTGGGACGTATGGTCGAGGATGGTTATGTTTCAGAGAGTGAAGCAAATGTCGCTAAGAAAAAAGATCTGCAAGTCGTCGAACGTTTTGAGGGTGACGAGTATCTAGCGGCAGAATATTTTGTTGAAGAGGCTCGGAAACAAATTTTCCAGATGTATGGTGAGGATGAGCTTTATGAAGGCGGCCTGTCTATACGAACAACACTAGATACAGATTTGCAGCTTAAAGCCCGTCGAGCGCTTAGAGCTGGTATTGAAGGCTATGATCGTCGCTATGGCTATAGAGGGCCGCTAGCGAAGTTCGAAAGTTTCAATGACTGGAAGAACCAACTGTCCGAGTTTGAGGCTCCGCCCGATATAGAGGATTGGCGCGTGGCATTGGTGTTAGAAGCCAATAAAGAAACTGCCAAACTCGGCTTTTATGTGGATGAGGCAGATAAAGACACGCTCAGCGATAAAGGCACAATTAAAGTAGAGGATTTGGAATGGGCCGGCTTAGCAAGTTCTGAAGGTAAAAAAGGCGCGCCGCCCAAGGCTGTCACTGATGTTATTACTGCGGGTGATGTTATCTTAGCGAAGCCAAGTCCGAAAAAAGACGGCGAATATTATCTTCGCCAGGTTCCTGAAGTTAACGGTGGCATAATAGCTATGGATCCTCACACGGGCCGTATATTAGCGTTGGTGGGCGGTTATAGTTTTGCTCAAAGTCAATTTAACCGCTCTACACAGGCCTATCGTCAACCTGGTTCGGCCTTTAAACCGTTTGTATATGCTGCGGCGATGGACAGTGATCCCGAAAGATTTACGCCTGCAAGTCAGGTTTTGGATGCACCTTTTGTTATTGAGCGTCAGGACATCGAATGCGAGAAAAATGAAGACGGTATTTTGGAGCTAAGAGAAACCGACGAAGATGGTCAGCTCTATGATCCTGATGTAAAAATTGGCGACGAGGACTCTGAGGCGGACGCTGAAGACGAATGTGAGCGTTTTTACAAGCCGAGTAATTATGCGGAAGGTAAATTTTATGGCCTAAGTACATTGCGGCTTGGCTTAGAAAAGTCTCGAAACGCTATGACCGTTCGTTTAGCCAATGATATTGGCATGGCGCCTGTCATGGAATATGGGACACGTTTTGGCATTTATGACGAGGTGAAACCAGAGCTAGCGTGGGCGTTGGGTGCGGGCGAAACGACCCTTATGCGTTTGGCATCGGCTTATTCAATGCTGGTTAACGGCGGAAAACAAGTCAGCCCAACCCTTTTGGACCGCGTGCAAAACGGCAAAGGCGAGACCATATTTACGCATAAAGATGCACAATGTGATATTTGTGACGTGGAGGAATGGGATGCTTCATTGGAAGTGCCTGATTTACCGGATGACCGTCAGGAGGTTCTTGACCCTGTGACGGCATATCAAATTACCTTTATGTTGAAGGGCGTTGTAGACAACGGAACTGGACGATCAATTAAGTCACTTGGCCGACCTTTGGCGGGCAAAACTGGAACGACGAATGATTACCTCGATGCGTGGTTTATGGGATATTCACCGGACTTGGTAGCTGGGGTTTATGTTGGATATGACACACCGAGACCTTTAAATGGAGAAGCGGGTGCTTCAGCCGCTGCGCCTATTTTTAAGTCCTTTATGGGCGAAGCTTTAAAGGGCAAAGCCAAAGTGCCGTTCCGAATTCCTGAAGGTGTTACGCTTTCGCCGGTTAATCGAAATACCGGTGAGCCTTCCTATATTGGCGCACCTGAATTTATTTTGGAGGCTTTCAAACCGGGAACGGAACCCAAACTTGGCGAATTGAAATCAAAAATCGACTTTGGAAGTGGTAGCAATTCCTTCTTTGGTAGCTTTGATGACAACGAGTTTTTTGAAGAGGATGACGAGAGCGCGAAAGAGGGTGAAAATCTAGAAGAGACAGAGGGTGATGATAAGACGGCGTTAAATGAAAAAGAAACGGCCTCTGAAGATGAAGACACTACCACAGAAATTGATGAGGAAGCTTCCTCCGAAGTAGAAAAAACCGCCTCTGAAGTTGAAGAAGCGGCTGGTGATAATGAGCTAGAGACGGAAGCGAACCCACAGGAAGCCGAGAGTGTTGATACGAAAGTTGAACCGGAACTCAGTCCAGAAGGTGACGTTAATACCGAGATATTACCTGACTTAAATCGTGAAACAGAACCTCTACCTGTGCTCGAAGCTGAGCCCGAAGAGGAAGATCTCGACGATGGTTTATACTAAGAGACCGACATGCGTGCAGATATAGAGCAACTCAAAATCCAAATCGAGCAGTCGGTTAGCCTGCTAAGGAGGCGGCTTTGACTGGGAGACATCAGAAAGACGTCTGGCAGAGTTAAACGCGCTCGCTGAAACACCCACATTTTGGGATAATCCCCAACAGGCACAAAAACTCATGCGCGAGAGAAATCAACTTGAAGGTGCTTTTGAAGATATCGGTTCGATAGAAACGGATCTGGGAGATACAATTGAGCTGGCGGAGCTGGCTGAGATGGAGGGTGATGATGAACTTGTCACTGAAGCTGTTCAATCTCTGAAATCCTTAGCGGAAAAGTCGTCTGAAGCTGAGTTGCGCGCATTATTATCAGGTGAAGTTGACGGCAATGATTGCTTTGTCGAAATTAACCCTGGCGCTGGCGGCACAGAATCGCAGGATTGGGCGGCAATGTTGCTTCGTATGTATTTGCGTTGGGCCAATAGTCGGGGAATGAAGACCGAGGTCATAGAAGAGCAATCTGGAGATGTAGCTGGCATTAAATCAGCGACAATCAAGATCAAAGGTGAAAACGCGTTTGGTTGGATGAAAACCGAAACCGGGGTGCATCGTTTAGTACGCATTTCGCCTTTCGATTCCAATGCCCGCCGCCATACGAGTTTTTCTAGTGTTTGGGTATATCCGGAAATTGATGATAGTATTGAAATAGATATTCCAGAAAGTCAGGTGCGCGTGGATACTTATCGGGCATCAGGTGCAGGAGGCCAGCATGTCAATAAAACAGATAGTGCTGTCCGATTGACCTATCAACCACCCGGTGCCGATAAGGCCATTGTGGTAGCCTGTCAGAATGATCGCTCACAGCATAAGAACAGGGCGCAGGCATGGGATATGTTAAGGGCGGCAGTTTACGCCAGAGAGTTACAGTTACGTCAAGCAGAAGCTCAAGCGGAGGCCGACTCAAAGACTGAAATTGGTTGGGGACATCAAATCAGATCATATGTCCTGCAGCCTTATCAGCTGGTCAAAGATCTAAGAACAAATATTGAAACGTCCGATACTGATGGTGTGCTTGATGGTAAACTTGATAATTTTATGGCGGCCGCTTTGACCTTGAATTTAGAAAGTTAAACGGGCTTTTTCGGAGTCGGCTTCAAAGGCGCTGGGGCAGGGGCTGCCTTACTCATCCGAGAACATTTGCCGTCAAAGAAAGCTCCATTCGCGATGGTTAGCTGATCTTGGGCTATATCGGCCTGCACATTAGCTGTTTCGGATAATTCAACAATATTCGCTTTGATTTTTCCGGTTGCTTTGCCGCGGATATAAACATTTTTGGCGCTTATAGTACCATTGATAGCACCATTTTCTCCAATTGTAACTTTATTGGCGACAACATTGCCTTCATGACGGCCATCGATCTGGATTTCCCCATCAGATTTTAGATCACCTGTTACAATCAAGTCTGGTGCCAATATAGATGGAACCGATCCAACAGCCGCTTTAGGAGCTGCTTTACGTGGCTCGGGGGCTGAAGAAGATGATTGTGAATTAGTTTTGGTGAACATAGCGGCCAGCCTTTAAAAACTTATTGGGGTTTAATTTCTTTCCTTGAAACTCTACCTCATAATGGAGGTGAGTGGAAGTGCTTCTTCCACTAGAACCCATCGAGCCTACTTTTTCTCCGCTGTCAACTGGTTGTCCGCGTTTGACATTTGTTTTTGATAAATGGGCATATCTGGTCTTGAAACCATGTCCGTGATCTATCTCTATCATTAGGCCATATCCGCCATTTCTACCAGCAAAAATCACCTTGCCATCAGCAGCAGACACAATCGGTGCGTTTTTGTAAGATGCGATGTCGATGCCTGAATGCATTGTAGGACGACGTGTGAAGGGGTCTTTCCTAACACCATAACCGCTCGTTTGGTAATGATCATCGCTCACAGGATGCCGAAGAGGCATGGACGTTAAAATTTCATCCAATTTTTCTGACTCATTGGATCTTGCTCGAATATTATCGACACGATTTGGAGCTACGTCTGTTTCTACTCCCGCTGGCCCTCCACGTCCAAATAAACCAGCTCCCATAACAGTATCGACGTTTAGCTCTGTTGCTTCAATAATTGAGCGCTTTAACTCGATATTTTCTAGTGTGGATTCCTCTGCCGTGAAGAGAAAAGAGTTTTGCGAATTGTCCAAGGCATCAAAGGGTAAGTCTAGACTGGTTCCGGTATATGCCATTTTTGTTGTCATATTTTCTTGGAGCGGCTGTCTCTCTAACGTGTCTCTGACAACAGGATGCATAAGAATTTGGCCTTGGTCCAAACTAGCAATTTTCATGACTTGCGATAAATCCTCAGCTGGTTGGCTGATGAATTCAGCCATAACCGCGTGTTTGGCTTGGAAATTTTCGACAGCTAATTCGAACGCTTCTCTTTGCTGTGATAGTTGCAATTGGGAATCTGCATATCTCGCTTCGGCATCTTCCAAGAGCCGTTCATATTCAGCCTTCATAAGCTTATTTTGCTTCGAGGCTTTTGTGAATGGATTGTTTCCGGTTGCAATATTGGCGACCGTTACCACAAAATATATCGCCAATACGCCGACGGCGGAACAGGCAGCTACCTGAATTTTCGTACCGAAGGTGTAATAGTTTACTTCTCCACCAGATCTTAAATAGACCTGCCGTTCAGGGAAATATTTCAGGACCCAGGCCCTGAGATCATCTGTAAAGTTACCTAGCATTTTTCCCCGAATTTCAATCCATCCCTCGAATGACACACTTAACCCATTATTTTCAAGCAATTTTATTACTTTTTTACAAATTATTATCCGTATTCTCAATCAACCTCATATCAATGTTAACAAATACTTACAGTATTTACACCAATGGCGTGTAATATGATTCAGGCATATCCGCTTGCGTGCGTGCAAGGTGGTTAAATGGGCATTTCAGTTTGCCCTTAAAATAGCTTCGCACGAGCGTTTGGAAGTAAATCTCCGGGTTTTTTCCCAATTTGGCACAAATATGGTGGAACCATTTAGAGCCGAGTGCCACATGTTCGATTTCTTCCTGGTATATTATTGTCAATATTTCACAACTTTTATTATCTCCATGCCCGCGTAATTTTTCAATCATACCAGGCGTAACGTCCAAGCCTCTGGCTTCTAAAACCATAGGGGCTATGGCGAGACGGGCGGCAAAATTATCTTTAGTTGATAATGCGGCTTGCCAAAGTCCGTTATGGGCCGGAAAATCGCCATATTGATAGCCGATAGTCATGAGGTGATTTTGAAGCATCGTGAAATGACGTGCTTCATCTTGAGCAACCTTAGCCCACCCTAATACAAATTGGTGACGGTCTTCAGGGGATAAAAGTTCAGAATTTCCAAATCTGCATAACATGTCGACGGCCAAATCAATGGCGTTTAACTCAATATGAGCAATAGCATGAAGTAAGGCCGCGCGTCCTTTTTCGCTACCAAGGCGACGCCTCGGAACGTCAGACGGTGAAACGAGTTTGGGGAATTCTGGTCGGGCTGGACTATCAGGAAGTGTTATATTCCATGAGTCTATATGTTTTGATTTACAGATCTTTGAGTAAAGTTGATGGGCCGCTTCGACTTTGTCTTCAACTGAGGCTGACTGGAGAACCTTCAGGCCAGCATTGACTATATCATTCAAGCGTCTGACTTTAGGTTTTTAAGAGTGTCTAAAACAGCTCTCGCATGTTCTTTAACTTTCACCTTAGGCCATATATGGGCAACGTCTCCCGCCGGATTGATTAAAAAAGTGGCTCTCTGGATTCCCATATATTTTCTACCATACATATTTTTTTCAACCCAGACGCCATAATCTTCCAACATTTTGCCGTCTTCATCTGACCCAAGATCGATTGAGAGATCATGTTTGGCTATAAATTTTTCATGCTTAGCGACCGTATCTTTTGAAACCCCAAGTATTCTTGCACCAGCTTGGTGGAACTCGTCTTTTAGTGCCGTGAAGTCTCGAGCTTCTGTTGTGCATCCTGGCGTATCGTCTTTTGGATAAAAGTAGAGAATAAGGTATTTATCTGCAAACTGGCTTAGAGACGTTTCTTCGCCCCCATTTTTGGGTAGGGTAAAAGCAGGGGCTTTATCTCCGACGTTGAGCTTACTCATGGTATTTTTCTCGTTAATGTAATTTAATGGTATTTCTTTTCTGACTGGTCTGGATTCTTAACAATGTTAGATTTAAGTCACCTATATTCTATGTCTGATACATCAACAGATTTCAAGTCCGCTGGAGGACTGAAAAAGTCTATGTCTCGTAGATTAAGTCTGATCCTGAATGTGCTAAGGCAACCTTCCAAAAAAGTCATTCAAAGGCCAGTCTCTCAACTACTGCGTTTTCTGAGTGACTTGGTGGCTATAGTTATTGGTATTGCCATTATTTGGTGTCTGACAATAAGCGTCTTGATCGCCAATAAAAGTGTCGACTTATCATTTCTAGGAGATAACTTTGAAATCTGGTTTGCACAATCATTTCAAGGAAAACAATCCGAAGTTGGCCAAATTAAACTTAGCTGGCATCCTTTTGAGGAAGATATTCGCCTAAGAATATCTGATGCTCAAATTTATGATCAAGCCGAGAAACAATCTCATTCCATCGGATCAATTATCGCAGATTTTGATTTTTCATCATTTATAGTTGGGGATGTGAAGCCCCAATTAATTTCGCTGTCGGGTGGCGCCATGACTTGGTCAAGGAATTCTAGTGGGGATATGAGGTTTGATCTTGGAACACCAGATTCTCTTGGCAATTTTGCGACTGTTGGGTTTGATTCTTCAGTTCGTGGTCCGACCAGCAATGCTCGACTTGCGATGGGTAGCTTGCAAAAGCTGATTATCTCTGATGCGGATATTTATATCCGCGATGACATAAACTCAATCGAATTAGACTTATCTTCGGTGGCCGCATCGCTCGACACGCGTGACGGAAAGTTTGAAGTCAACGGTTCCGCTGATCTTATTCAGGATCATGGTCTGGCCCCTCTCAATTTAGATCTATCCATGTCGGATAATCTTGAGGATTTTTCGCTTGTCGCAAAAGCTCAAAAGCTTTCTCCATCAGATTTAAAAATTAATGTTGATACTTTGAACTTCCTTCAGTCTATTGATATCCTTGTGGATCTGGATTTAGTCGTCACAGCCTTACCAGATATAGGGTTATCAGAGCTTTATTTTGAATTGAAATCTGGGCCTGGCCAAGTCCAAATTGGCCCGTATATTAGCGCGTTGAATGAGACAAATATTGCGGCGGCTTATAACAAACAAAGTGAAGAGCTGAATATATCAAATTTCTTCGTCCGAGGAGAGGATCATTCTATCCAAGCTAAGGGGGTTTTCACTAATATCGGTTCACCGGTGGATGGTTTTTTGAAAGAAAATGTTTCTTACGATATTGCTATGGATAGTGCTTTTCTAAATTTGTCACCCGTTTTTGCTGAGCCATTTTCTTTTAACGATAGTGAATTTAAAGGCGTTTGGCGGGGATGGTCTGATGAGTTATCGGTTGATCATATAAAAATCGGTATAGATGACTACGTCATCACCGGTCAGCAAAATTTAGTCTTCGGTGAGGAAACCAAAGTCATTGGAATTAGAGGCGGAGGTCGCATTGACGGATTCTTTGATTACAACAGTCTTCTGAATTTGTGGCCCGTGAATTTTGCGAAAGGTGCACGTGACTGGATAGACCGAGCAATTGAGGCGGGACGGCTAACTGATCTTAAGTTCGATGTTGATATCGATGAGTCTGGGTTAAGCGGCAATAGGCTCAATAATGATGATCTCAAATTAACGTTTAACGTTGTCGACGGAACGGCACGCTACATACCAACTATGACCCCATACACGAATGTGAGTGGGGCTGGTGTGCTCTACGGTAATAGTTTGGTTCTTAATACGACGGGCGGAAATGTTGGTCCTGTCAACGTAAAGAAAGGTCAAGTTGATATCCCTAAACTTAGCCCAAAAGGCGGCGATATAATGATTAATGTTACCGGCGAGGGACAAGTTACTGACATGTTGGAGCTCATTGACCAAGAGCCCTTCAAATTCACATCACTTTATGGAATTGAAGCGTCGGATCTTGCGGGTAATGGTGAGATTAACATGACGATAACACGTCCTTTGCTAGTGAATTTTGAACCGGGCCGTATCACATATGACGTTTCAGGCGATTTTGAAAATGTATCCATGCCTGTATCTGTTGGCGGTCTTGATCTCACAAATGGTGATGTGTCTCTGAAAGCCAACAAGTCGTCTATGATAATTGACGGGCCTGTAAGTCTTGGGCCCTGGAACACCCATTTGAATATTATTGATAACTTTGAGATTTCTGAGACCCCGACGCAATTTAAGATGACGGGGCTGGTTGATCGTGACACATTAGATGGCGCTGGGATTGGATTACGTAAATATTTCGATGGGGTCATTGATCTGACCATCACGGGTGAGGCTCAAAACACGCAAATATCTAAGGCATCACTCGCAGCAGACCTGTCTCAGACGGAGATAATCTTAGGCGACTATTGGAGCAAGCCCGCATCGGTGAGCGCGTCTGTCTCAGCTGACATCGCGCAAAATGACAAGCAGGGCTTTTCGCTAGATGACTTGAGTTTTCAAGCTCCGGGCTTAGCGCTTGTCGGTGATCTTTCATTTCAGTCAGATATGCGTTTGAATTTTATGGATTTTAATAAAATCCACATTGACGGCCTTATTGATACGGCTTTGACAGTTATGCCAAATTCTACCCGTGATCGTTTTGACGTGGAAATGTCTGGAAATTATCTCGATATTTCTCCTTTCATCTCAAAAACCTTGTCTACTCAAGCATCAAATCTGGATATTCCGGTAAACCTGAAAGCTAACCTTGCAAGATTGGCCCTTAACCCGGCTTATTTTGTGAATGATGTTGATGTTGAATTTCAGCATAGCGGAACCGCCATAGAGAATGTTCAAATGGAAGGAAGTACCTCTGACGGGCAGGTCTCTGTTTCCGTAGCACCTCGTCCGAGCGATGATCGTCGTATTATTGAAGTTGATATTCCTGATGCCTCAAATGCTGCCATAGCGTTTTTTGGTATCGATAATCTCAAAGGGGGCCAAGTCAGATTTTCGGGAGAAATGGTGCCGGCCGGAGAGCAGGGACCGTTAACCGGAGAACTCAATGTGGATGAATTTGTTCTCGTCCGAGCTCCGGTCCTGGCGCAGTTATTGTCTCTGGCGTCGCTAGAAGGTTTGGCCAATCTCTTTGGCGGTTTTGGTTTGAGTTTCGATGGCTTGAACGTACCTTTTTCTTTTGAGAGTGGTTTTTTCAGCGTTAGAGATGCCCGTGCCAGTGGGCCAGCTTTAGGCATTACCGGAAGCGGTGATATCAATTTCTCCGAAAAATTAGTCGACTTTAATGGTGTTTTAGTGCCAGCTTATGCGGTCAACTCCATACTTGGAGAAATTCCCGGCTTGGGTGAGTTGGTCGGTAAAGAGGGGGAAGGGGTTTTTGCCCTGAATTATTCTGTTCTTGGACCGTTTGAAAAAACAACGGTCGCAGTTAATCCATTTTCAGCCCTCACGCCCGGTTTTTTGCGACGTATTTTTGACATTGAGCGCGATGATATCGGTGATGATCAAGCCAATGAAACGCAAGAAAATATTGCGGATCCTATACCGGTCGAATAAGCGCGTGGCGTTTTTTGCCAACCGACATTTTAATCACACCCTCATTAATATCGCTGGCTGATAAGCTCTGCATCGGGTCCGTGACTCTCTCGTCATTGACCTTCAAGGCATTGCCTTTGATATGACGCCGCGCTTCCCCTTTAGAGGATGCCAATCCACACAAAATGGCCCCGTCAATCGCGAGCATACCGCTAATATCCGCCTCAAAAGTTGGAAGGCCGGCGGCCGTCCCACCCTCTTCAAACGTCTTGCGAGCAGTCGCCTCCGCCTGTTTCGCCGAGTTAGCGCCGTGTAGCAAACTGGTCGCTTCATTGGCTAGAATGACTTTGGCTTGATTAATCTCCGCGCCTTCTAAACCTTCCAGACGGGCAATCTCATCCAAGGGTAATTCCGTGAAAAGCCGCAGAAACTTCCCGACATCAGCATCTTCTGTATTACGCCAAAATTGCCAATAGTCATAAGGACTTCGCGTGAAAGCCTCGCCCCATTTGGGATCACCATTGAGCCACATGGCCCCTTCGGCCGTCTTGCCCATCTTGCCGCCTGATGCGGTGGTAATCAGCGGCGTGGTAAAGCCGTAGACCTCTTTACCATCCATACGACGCGTCAGGTCGACGCCCGTGGTAATATTGCCCCACTGATCCGAGCCGCCGAGCTGGAGCTGGCAATCATACCGTCGGTTCAGCTCAACAAAATCATAGGACTGCAAAAGCGGATAGTTAAACTCAAGAAAGCTCATGGGCTGTTCGTTTTCAAGACGGCGCTTGACCGTCTCCATCGCGATCATGCGATTGACCGTAAACATCTTTCCGACATCGCGCAAAAAATCGATATAGCCAAAGCCGGACAGCCACGTATCATTGTCAGCCATGATAGCCGCATTAGGCCCGTCAAAATTAATGAACTTTGCAAAGACTTGTTTGATGCCGTCCTTATTATATTCGATATCGTCTTGGGTCAGGATTTGACGAGATTTATCTTTGCCGGATGGATCACCGATCTTGGTGGTTCCGCCGCCCAGCAAAACAATGGGTCGTCCGCCGCATTTTTGAAGATGGCGGAGCATCATGATTTGAACAAGCGATCCGACATGCAAGCTCGGTGCTGTGCAATCAAAACCGATATATCCGGTTAAGACGCCGTCACTCGCGGCTTTATCCAGCCCCGCCTCATCCGTGCACTGATACAAAAATCCGCGCGATGTGAGCGTTGTCATAAAGTCTGATGCGTAATCGGACATGGTAGGTAACCTCTATTTACAAGTTTTGGCTTCTAACAAAGCCTAAGGGCATGTCAAAAGATTTGGCGACGCTGTATCTCAATTAATTCGGTTAGTTAAAATTTAAATTTTATCCCTCAAATTAAGGCATTAAGTTTGGAGGTGCGTATGGCCGTTGAATTCAATCCCGAAGAATTTAGGCAACAAAAGCAGGGTCAAAGCCCGTTACCTATACATCAAGAGGCGGCACGCCCGGTCGCGCCTCAGCCATATGCTCCGGCGCAACGGCAGAGCTTATCGCCTAAACCCGTTCAGCAACCTTACTCAACTCCGCAACAATTAGCGACGCAACCTGGTCATCATCCGCAACACTATGCACCGCAACCGGCTCAGCAGCCGCAAACTGCGCCGCAACACTATGCACCACAACCTGCTCAGCAACCGCAAACTGCGCCGCAACACTATGCGCCTCAACCGGCTCATCAGCCTCAAACTGCGCCGCAACACTATGCGCCTCAACAGGTTCAGCAGCCACAGGTGGCTACGCAGCAACATCTATCACCTCAACATGGCCAACATCCTCAAGCCGGGTTGCAGCAGGATGCCCAGAAATCTCTTCGCAATAAAGGCTTTAAGCTCCCAAAAATAGGTAAGCGTAAAGAGAAAGGTCCGTCTGAAATATCCACTCAAGCATCTCTCAAGCCATTTATAATGGGCGTTTTGACAGGTGGAATTTTAACGATAGTCGGTCTCTCGCTAACCGGCAATAAAGCTGACAAAAATGTTGATAACCGATTTTCTGAGAGGATGCCCGTCATAGAGCAAGGTCAATTAGAGACGGTTTTAGAGGCTACTGATATTCCGTTACCTGAGAAACTTCCATAGCTCTCCGTCCTAAGACTCATCTCGTAGCCTCCTTAGATCTGGCCCGGTTGTCATCATGATATCTCGCTCCAATTAAGTCCGGGCCGTCGTTAGACTTGA
>CAZPLJ010000006.1:0-5870 GCA_964587545.1 uncultured Caulobacterales bacterium
CCAGCTTTGGCGATCTAGGATTATTATTGGGTCGATATTGTGTAAGAGATTGATTTCAGTCGACTATTTATTTTTGGGGGCGCTCATAACTTAGGAATATTTTGGCTTAGGGGGCAAAGTGGACCTGATAGGCAAGCTATTTTACTACCAGATTTAAAGGGCCGTGATGCCCAGCGGCAGGTCGAATTTTCATACTTGCGATTTTTTGTATGGTTTTTCTTTGGTGAGATAGAAGCTCATTAGCACCACCTTCATACCAAGATGCCACACTTTTACTTATGTTAAAATTCGGAAGTCCATGTAGCATCACCCTCTCGTCTTGATTGAGGGGGAAGTTGGCTTGCGGATTTTCAAAAAACACAGTGTTGCCTTCAATACAAATTAGCGCACCATTATATTTAGATGGTTGTCCTTCTTTATTAAAACGGCCGTCATGGCCCATCTTGACTCTTTTGTCAGTGAAACTCTGAAATTCAAAGATTGGCGCACCTTTCCAACCGTAAAATGCGTACCATATAAAACCTGATGACAAACCCCCATTATGTGGATTAGTTAGTAAAGTGCCAAAATGATCGGCAAAAGTTCTCCCTCTAAAACTGTCAAGGTCTATAAAGTCAATCCACAGTAAAGTAGGTTCGTCCTCCAGAGCTTGAGTCTCTTTTTGTTTAATAGCACATATGCGGCTAATCGCGTTAGCTATTGCACTATCATTGGGCTTGTTTGGATCAGGTTTTCCTAAAGGGTATACTTCTCGGGTGGTAAATTGAATTTTCTTATCACCCGCGACGATATCTTTCCTTTGCACTTCGACTGGCAAAATACCCTTAGCTATACTTTCAGTAATATTCGTTTCCGCTCCATCTTCCCTTTTTGTTGCTACTTCAACATAAAACGTACGAGAACTTTCTCCAGGTTTTAGAAAGTTATTATACTTTACTTTGAAATCTGGTGTTGGCTCTGTTCCTGTATCTATAGGTTCAACTACATACCCTGCCTGTAACAATCCTCCATAACAGCGTATCTCTGCCATCATTGATGCAATTTCAGAGTAATCTGTTGGCGGTAGCAACCGGTGCTTTTGGCTTAGCAACCAACTCTTTCCAGCAGGCTCGGCGATAATTAAATTGAACGCGCGATAGGTAGTGAAGTCTGCCTTGGAGGCATTCTTCTCGTGAAAATCACGGCAGAAAACAACACTCCAACTGGGAGGCCGCCCTTGTGAGTTTGAAAAAGCGTGGAGGTCTTCTAATTCTTGTTCACTAAGTATTTGATCGAAATTGGTTTTGAACGTCATGATTTCAAATATCCTATCCCAAATGAATAAAAAACAAAAACAATCTAATTATTCTAAAGTCCGCAATGAGGATAATTTTGTCATTCATTTAGCAAAACTCATACCCTCCTCCTCCCCCCACTATGCCCAAAGTCTTTGACACCCTTTTCAAAGCCGCTAGAGACGCTCGCAGGAAAGCGGATCATCAGTGACGCTCGTCACGAATTCGTAATAAATTTGTCCTAAACTATGAGCAAATTTGGGCGCATAATATAGGGAAGACTATGACACGCAAACCTGAACCGCAACTCTCAGCCAATACTTATGAATATGAAACCACGCCTCTCGTTAAGCCGACCGGCTTTCGCGAATATGATGCGCGCTGGTGGTTTGGCCTGCCGGGACATGAGAAACCCTCCGAGATTAATCTATACGGGATACAGGCGCTGGGCGAAGGCTTAGGCACGCTAATGTATGAGCGGGGTGTTCCGCCGAAAATCGCTGTCGGTCATGATTTCCGCCATTATTCGCTCTCGATTAAACAAGCGCTGACCGTGGGCCTCCTGAATGCGGGTATCGATGTATTAGATATCGGTTTGGCGCTCTCGCCCATGGCCTATTTTGCGCAATTTGCCCTGGATTGTCCGGGTGTCGCCATGGTCACAGCCAGCCATAATAGCAATGGTTGGACTGGTGTAAAAATGGGGATCGAACCGCCTTTGACCTTTGGCCCCGATGAGATGAGCCGCTTAAAGCAGATTGTGCTCGGCGGTGAGCAGGTCGCGCGCAATGCGGGCGGCTATCAATTTGTGCCGGGCGTGCGCGATCTTTATCTGGATGACCTCTGCAAAGGCGTGAAGCTTAAAAACAAGATCAAAGTCGTGGCCGCCTGCGGAAACGGGACGGCCGGCGCCTTTGCCCCGGAAGCCTTGAGACGCATCGGCGCTGAGGTGATCGAGCTTGATTGTCATCTGGATTACACCTTCCCTGTGGTTAACCCCAACCCGGAAGATATGAAAATGCTCCATGCCATGGCCGATGCCGTGAAAGAACACGGAGCAGATGTCGCCGTTGGATTTGACGGAGACGGAGACCGCTGCGGCGTGGTGGATAATGAAGGCGAAGAAATTTTTGCCGATAAAGTCGGCGTAATGCTGGCGCGGGACCTGTCCAAGCTTTATCCCAACGCGCAATTTGTCGCCGATGTAAAATCAACAGGTCTTTATAACACCGACCCTGTGCTTTTAGCCAACGGTGCCAAGACGGATTATTACAAAACCGGGCATAGCTATATTAAGCGCCGCTCCAAAGAGCTGAACGCGCTTGTCGGGTTTGAAAAATCCGGCCATTATTTCTTTAACGCCCCCATTGGGCGTGGCTATGATGACGGGATTGTCTCCGCTATAGCCGTGTTGCAAATGCTGGATCGCAATCCGGGCAAGAGCATGGCTGACTTACGACGGGACCTACCTAAGACATGGGGCTCACCAACAATGTCACCTTATTGTGCCGATGAGGAAAAATACGGCGTGATTGACCGAGTCATCAAAGAATATCAGGACTTAGAAGCTTCGGGCGGGACTATTATGGGCCAGAAAATCCGCGACGTGAATACGGTCAACGGCGTACGCCTGACATTGGAAGACGGCACATGGGGATTGGTACGCGCCAGCTCCAATACACCTAACCTCGTGGTGGTTGTGGAAAGCCCGACATCGGAAGAGAATAAAGTCGGTATGTTCCGCGAGATTGAAGCGCGCCTCGCCAAATATGAAGAGATCGGCGAATACGACCAGAAGATTTAGGGGGATGTGCGGCCGCCTAGCTTGGGCAGCCGTAACCCATTCTAAAGATTTCTCCTCTAGACTTCACAGATTATATGTGAGGTCTTTATGTCTGATAGCGCGCTTAATCTTTGGGAAAACATCCTTGAGCATGAAGATGACTTGCGCCTGAAAAGAGCGCCTGAATCTATCTCAACAGATATTGAATATCTCGAAAATTTAGGTTCATGTGATCGGTTACTTGAACTAGCGCGCCACAAGACGGATTTATACGCTTCACTTAAAATCAATTGGGCCTTAGGCGCAGAATTAAGACTAAAACATAAAGCGCTATTTTCACATGGCGCGGTCATCGCAAGAGACAGTGATTTCAACCTTGTCGTATGGCAGGATGTAAGAGATGAAAACTCTAAAATCATCTGTCTGACTGAGGCCCCAAAAACAGCGATAATTCTGGCTGAGACGGTTACCGAATGGCTCACTGAGCTTCGTAATATCTTATCGAATGCTGACACCAAGGCTACGAAAAGGCAGTTTTGGAATAGCTACTTAAAGGCCCACAAGCTCGAGGAGCTTTCAAAACAAATTGCGAACGAAAAGACGGTTGGGAGTAGCTTCGAAATTACGACAAAAAACAACCAAGCCTCAATAAACTTTGCAAATGCCCAAGTGGGGCATGGGATAAGCCTAAAATATATGGGGCGACATACGCTACCCGAGATTTCTAGTCATGACACTGGTTTAGTTTTAACCAGACGCAGCGACGACGAGATTAGAAAAATTGAAACGCGTGAGCGCTATATAAAGATAGGCATTGCTGTGACACTGATCGGTTCAATATCGACATACCTTATCTCTGGCGATGATATTCCCACAGCACTAGTTAAGGGGTTTAGCCTCACATTAGGTCTAATTTTCCTCGGATTGACATATAGGTCATGGAAAATCGAAGCTCAGAATGATAAAAGCCTACCGTCCGTTGAAAAGCATCTTAAAAACGAAGCCTTAGCCTAAATTTGAAATTTAGTATTTACCTGAGCTAATTTTTACGCTTTACCTCCCCGAAACAAAGGGGGGGGGGACATGAAACCGACACGGCGTCAGTTGCTGGGCACAGCCCTTGCCGGAAGTCTTGCGGCTTGCTCCCCTAGTCCAAAAATTCAATCCTTTAAGGCATCCTCCGATACAGCCTCTGGCCTATTTGCGCATGGTATCGCAAGTGGTGATCCACTCACGGATGCTGTCGTGATATGGACCCGTTTAACGCCAGATAATCCTAATGATGGCCCCGTTGAGCTAACGTGGGAAATGGATCAAAGTCCGAATTTCAAAACCGTCTCTGCCTCGGGCAAAGTCACGGCGTCTGCCGCAACTAACTGGACGGCCAAAGTTGACGTAAGAGGGCTGGAGCCCGGGCGGTGGTATTATTACCGGTTTTCCGTTGATATATATACCTCGCCCATTGGGCAGACACGAACTCTTCCCGAAGGCGATATCAATCAGGCCCGTTTTGCCGTGGTGTCATGTGCCAACTGGCAGCATGGTTTTTTTAATACGTATGATCACATCGCGCGGCAAAATAGGAAAACGCGCCAGTTTGATGCTCTCATCCATTTGGGTGACTATCTTTATGAATATGGCGCTGATAAAATTTTCGGAACAGACTATGCCAAAATGGGCCGTCTTCATGAACCGCGTCATGAAATCATTACACTCAATGACTACCGCACCCGCCATGCTCAATACCGGACAGATCCATCCCTTCAGGCTTTGACAGCCAAAATGCCCATGATTTGCATTTGGGATGATCATGAAAGCAGCAATGATAGCTGGGTCACGGGCGCTGAAAATCATAATGAAAATGAAGGCGATTGGGAGAACCGCAAGGCGGCAGCTCTGCGTGCCTATTATGAATGGATGCCTATCCGAGAGCCCCAAGCCGGGAAACCACGAGAAGCGATATTTAGAAAATTTGAATGGGGCAATTTACTCACACTCGTGGCTCTCGAAACGCGTTTGATGGCCCGTTCAGAGAGCTATATTTTTGACCCCTATTTTGAGATGATTTCCGAACCCGGCGGGGCAGAAAAATTCAAAACGGAAATTTTGGGAGATCCAGCACGACAAATGTTAGGCGATGCGCAACTGGATTTCCTCATCGATAGTTTAACCTCCTCAAAAGAGGCAGGCAAACCCTGGCGATTGGTTGCCAATCAAATTCCTATGGCGAAGATTAACACGCCCGACCTGACCCCGCATGTCAATGAAGAGGCGATGCTTAACATTGAAAAAGTCTGGAGCGGCATACGCGAATTTGTGGAATTGTCCCGGCATACCCTGCCTATGTATCCTGATGCTTGGGATGGTTATCCGGCTGCGCGAAATAGACTTTATGCCCGTCTTAAAGAGGCTGACGTGACTGACATGCTCGTGCTCACAGGTGATGCTCACGAGTTTTGGGCCAATGATCTTACTGACGATAACGGCACTCAAATGGGTGTCGAAATAGGCACCAGCTCTGTTTCATCTGAAACCCTGGCGGCATTTCTTAAGGATGCGTCTGAGGATTATGGGCTATTGATGACACAGTCCAATCCGGATGTGCGCTACTATAATCTTCTCACTCAGGGTTATATCGAACTAACCGTCAAACCTGATCGTGCCGAGGTAAAAATGATCGCGATTGATAATGTGATCACTCAGGAATATGGCGCCTTTGAAACGGCTGCTTTCACGATCCGCCCGACAAAATCCACGCTGAAACTATCCACCCCAAAGGGGCTAAATATGAAACAGCGCGCCTTGTTTACGGG
>CAZPLJ010000006.1:5970-20472 GCA_964587545.1 uncultured Caulobacterales bacterium
TGAAACTATCCACCCCAAAGGGGCTAAATATGAAACAGCGCGCCTTGTTTACGGGGCTGGGTTAAGCCGCGGCTTTACCCTTTAATAGGCCGCGATTAATCAAACATTCCGCGATCTGCACCGTGTTGAGCGCAGCACCTTTGCGTAAATTGTCTGAGACCACCCACATATTGAGCGTATTATCCTGCGTGCTGTCTTCGCGGATACGCGACACGAAAGTCGCATATTCGCCGACACATTCTACGGGCGTGACATAGCCGCCGTCTTCGCGCTTATCGACGACCATAAGACCTGGACTTTCGCGCAATAGGTCACGGGCCTCGTCCGCCGTGATCTCATTTTCAAACTCAATATTAAGCGCTTCAGCATGTCCAACAAAGGTCGGAACCCGCACGGCTGTTGCGGTGACTTTGATTTTAGGGTCGAGAATTTTCATCGTCTCGGCCTTCATCTTCCATTCTTCTTTGGTGTCGCCGCTATCCATAAAAACATCAATATGCGGAATGACATTAAAGGCGATCTGCTTGGTGAAGTTATGAGGCTTTAAATCATCATTGGAATAAATGCCTTTGGTTTGCAGCCAAAGCTCATCCATATTTTTCTTACCGCCACCTGAGACAGATTGATAGGTCGAGACAACCACGCGCTTAATCTTGGCCCGGTCATGTAACGGCTTAAGCGCCACCACCATTTGAATGGTCGAACAGTTGGGATTAGCGATGATGTTTTTCTTGGTATATCCAGCGACAGCGTCTGCATTCACTTCCGGGACGACCAAAGGTACATCCGGGTCCATGCGCCAAGCGGAGGAGTTATCAATAACAATCGCGCCCTGGGCGGCAATCTTGGGTGACCATTCTTTGGACACAGAGCCCCCGGCACTCATCAATGCGATATCGACTTTTGAGAAATCAAATTGCTCAAGATCTTCGCATTTTAAAGTCTTATCACCAAAGCTGAGCTCGCGGCCGATAGACTTTCGTGATGCCACAGCGTGAACACGATCAATTTCGATATCGGCATCAGCCAAAATCGTGAGCATTTCGGTTCCCACATTCCCGGTGGCTCCGACAATGGCGAAAGAATAGCCCATTGATGATCTCCTTAGATTAATTAAGCCCAGCGCCTATAGGGGCAAGACTGCAAACTGTCCATAGTTTTGAGAGAAGTTTATCTGATCTCTAAGACCCGGATACCCTGATCTTGTGCACGCGATTTAAAATCATCGGAGGTGTGTCCCAATATATGCAGCTCAGAGTTTGGCTTTTGTGCGACTTCTGCGAGGAGAACTTCACTCTCCGCAGATAAATCCAAATAGTCGGCCTTAAGGGTGACGATGTAAGAGCCGTCCGCGGTCATCGCGACTGGCATAGCCATTCCTTCAAAATTTGCGATGCCACGCTCTGCGTTAATCGTAGCGAGATGCGCATATTGTTCAACGAAACTTTGGGCGGAATAATATGAATCGGCGTTAACGGCATCTTTAATTAAAGCTTTCAGATTTATCTGTGGCCCAAAAGTTTCCAAACTGCCCAACAATGCTAAGCGTTCTGATTTTGTGTAGTTATCATTATCTTTAAATTTGGCCAAAAGCTCAGCATCGACTCCGCGTGCAATAAGCCGATCTCTTTGTTCATTACGGGGCTTGAATGCATCCTTATAATTGGACACCAATTCGCCGCCATTATAGTTGCCCACCACTGAGCGATAGGTTTCAAGCTCGTCAATGCTTGTGGGCGGCGCCAAAAACCTGATCGCCGTGTTTGCGTAAGACTCAACATAGGATAAGCGGTCCACTTCCTTTTTTAGGTAAGGATTTCGGGTATGTTTATCAGTCCCGAGTTTGGCATGTATGCGCCGTGCGGTACTGTGTTTTCCAACCACGGAATTAAATCCGGAAAATACATCTTCGCCAGCTTCCGACAGGCAATTTAAAAAACCATCGCACTTAGCGCCGCCGGACACACTCCCGCCGGCTTTTCTCACGATACGGTTCCCCGTATAGACCATTTCTCCGGCCCCGTTGAGAAGCTGACCTCCTATGTCAATTCCTGTACGTGGTAATAAAAGAACGGCATCCTCAACCGAGTCGACCGTGTCAATCCGGTTACCTACCCCTTCGACGACTTCAATTGGAGTTTCTATAAGTGATACGACACGCCGTCTCACGGCGTTCCCTGCCGCACCAACTACCGATTTTTCTTTGAGCGTTTCAACGGCGTTCATTTCCTGAATAAAGGCTCGCGCTTGATCTGTCCCATCGATGGTAAACTGGCCATGATTGGTTTCGATTATATATTGATTAATCTGGCCATTATTTATGGTCTGGGGCGCGACGCGGTGATAAGGACCTTGCATCCATTCCGCCCCGAGAAAATCTTGTGCGTTTAATGTGGTTTGCGGGGTCGCGTTACAGGTCGCCGCCCATCCTAAGGATAGGATCAGAGCTAAATATGTTTGACGTAATACGTTCATAAAATTCCCTACACGTTTTTTGTAGCTGCTCGCGCCCAATATGTAATCTAGTTATGCAGAAAAATACAATAAAAATATGTCAATATAGAGGCAAGAATAATGCGGATATTATCGGGGCCAAGGTCGCGCGGCGATTTTAAGCTATATAAACATGTTAAACACGACTGAGCGTCATTCCCATCCCACTCAAAAATAATTTACTCTGGTCTCTATTGGTCCAATAGCCTTTCCAATTCGGCCAGAGCATGGGCTCATTGATCTGAAACGGAGATGATTAATGGAAGAGCATCAGGTAAGTTTTTGAGGGATTCAGCTTCGATTTTAATAGCACGAGTTAAACCTCGCCGCCCTCTTCGGTTTCGGCGTCTGGCGCATCCTCATCTTCGCTTTCTTCGATGCGTTCCACGGAGACGACTTTTTCGCCCTCACGGGTTTTGATCACGGTAACACCGCGGGCCGAGCGAGAGACGATAGAGATATTGCGCACGGGACAGCGGATAAGCTGGCCGCCATCTGTTACGATCATAATCTGGTCATCATCGGCAATTGTAAAGCTGCGCACGAGGCTCGCATTGGGTTCGCCTTTTTTGCGGTCCAGATTTTGCGCGGTGACACCCTGCCCGCCCCGGTTCATACAGCGATAATCATAGGAAGAGCTGCGTTTACCAAAACCGTCATTGGCGAGCGTTAAGACAAATTCCTCATTGGCCTGCAAGAAACCCAGACGCTCGGCAACGAGACTGGTTGCAACGGCCTCATCGTCGCTATCGTCTTCCGCGTCGTCACCGAGCGCGCGGCGCATAGCGTTAGCATGTTTCATATAGGCGCGGGCCTCGTCCGTATCGATATCGACATGTCTGAGCACAGCCATGGAGATGACTTCATCGCCGTCTTGTAATCTTATACCACGAACGCCTGAAGATGTTCGCCCGACAAAGCGTCTGATATCGGTGACTTTAAAGCGGATCGATTTACCCATGGCGGAGGTCAACAGGATGTCATCATTTTCGGAACAGACACGCACATCGACAATGCCGTCCCCCTCATCGGGTTTCATAGCGATTTTCCCGCCGCGATTAACACGCTTGAAATCGGCCAGTGAATTACGTCTTACACCGCCAGAGCGCGCCGCAAACATGATATCCATCGTATCCCAAGCTTCTTCGTCTTCGGGCAGAGCCATGATAGAGTTGATGGTTTCGTCTTTATCAAGCGGCAATAGATTAATCAGCGCCTTGCCACGTGTCGCTGGACCGCCCATGGGCAGCTTCCAGACCTTGAGCTTATAGCACATGCCCGTGGAGCTAAAGAAAAGCACCGGCGTGTGGGTCGTCGCGACAAATACGGTTGTGACATAATCCTCATCTTTGGTAGACATGCCCGAGCGACCTTTGCCCCCGCGGCGTTGCGCACGGTAGGTGTCAAGCGCTGTGCGCTTGGCATAGCCTTGCGAGGTGACGGTCACGACCATGTCTTCAACGGCGATCAAGTCTTCGTCTTCAAAGTCCAACTCGGCTTCCATCATTTCAGAGCGGCGGGGCACAGCGAATTTCTCTTTCACCGTGGCGAGCTCCTCGCGGATGATGGCGGTGACGCGGTCACGTGAGCGCAATATATCCAGATAATCCGTGATACGTTCGGCGAGCTTTTCGGCCTCAGACGTGATTTCGTCCATGCCGAGCTGCGTTAATTTGAGCAGGCGCATATCCAGAATAGCGCGAGCTTGCTCGTCAGTGAGTTGGATCATGCCGTCATCGCCCAGCTTTGAACGAGGATCGGCGATTAGCTTGAGCAGTGGCTCCATCTCTTTGGCGGGCCAGCGGCGGGCTTTGAGATTTTCACGCGCGTCAGCCGGATTTTTGGAACTGCGAATGATTTTGATGATCTCGTCAATATTGGCCACAGCCGCCGCGAGACCCACCAGAATATGGGCGCGGGCACGGGCTTTAGAGAGATCAAATTTAGTGCGCCGGGCAATGACTTCTTCGCGAAAAGATAGGAAGGCCGAGATCATCTGCCGGACATTCATCTGCTCCGGACGCCCTCCATTGAGGGCGAGCATATTGGCGGAGAAATTTTGCTGGAGCTGCGAGAATTTAAACAGCTGGTTGACGACCACTTCAGCAACGGCGTCGCGTTTAAGCTCGATGACGATGCGCATACCGTTACGGTCCGACTCGTCCTGCATATGGGAAATACCCTCAATACGCTTATCGCGGACTTGTTCCGAGATTTTCTTGATCAGGTTAGATTTGTTTACCTGATAGGGAATTTCAGTGATGATGATAGCAAAGCGGTCTTTGCGGATTTCCTCGATATGGTGGCGCGCCCGCATCGTTACCGAGCCTTTGCCCGTTAGCACCGCCGACTTGGCCCCGCTACGTCCCATGATAAGGCCACCAGTCGGGAAGTCAGGCCCGGGAATAATATCCAGCAGGTCATTATCGCTGATATTGGCGTCTTCCAAAATCGCCATGGCCGCGTCGCAGACCTCGCCCAGATTATGCGGCGGGATATTGGTGGCCATACCCACAGCAATACCGCCCGCGCCGTTAACCAAGATATTGGGGTAACGAGCGGGAAGGACGACAGGCTCACTTTCAGAGGCGTCATAATTTTCCTGAAAGTTGACCGTATTTTTTTCGATATCCGCGAGTAGCTGTGCGGCGGGGTGATCCATGCGCACTTCGGTATATCGCATAGCGGCGGGCGGATCGCCGTCAATGGAGCCGAAATTACCCTGCCCGTCCAGCAACGGCAGCGACATAGAGAAATCCTGCGCCATACGCACGAGGGCGTCATAAACGGCGCTATCGCCGTGGGGGTGATATTTACCAATAACATCTCCGACCACGCGGGCAGATTTCTTATAAGGCTTATCGCGGGTGAACCCGTTTTCATGCATAGAATAAAGAATGCGGCGATGGACAGGCTTGAGGCCGTCGCGCACATCCGGGATGGCGCGCGAGACGATGACGCTCATGGCGTAATCGAGATAGGAGCGCTTCATCTCCTCTTCGATAGTTATCGGAGACACGCCTTCCTCGGGCAAGCCGTTAGGGCCGCCTTCCTCGTCTTCTGGTATGTCGTTTTCGTCGCTCAAAGTCGCTCTTTTTCAATATTCGCTAGACCCCCGTCGAATCAGGAGCAAATCAATACAAATCTGTAACATCTAAGACCCACAGGAGCAAATTTTACCTGCGCAATTACAGCTATCGTCAGACTAAAAAAAATATGATATAGGACAGAGATAGTAGGAGAGAATAAATGATCACACGTGCAAAATTTAAAGGGCTAGCTTTGGCTGCCGTGGTTATAGCCGGTTCGATCGGTTTACAAACTTGTGGCAAGGCAACTGATAGTAATAGTGAAACCTTTACAGCTCCCATCATCACGAATGACCGTGCAGAAATTGGCACCTTAACCCTGACTGAAACCAGCGAAGGGGTAGAAGCGCATGTCAAACTATCCGGCATTAGTCCTGGCAAACATGGGGTGCATTTCCATTCCGTCGGCGATTGCAGTGATGATAAATTCCTCAACACCAAAGCTCATATTAATCCTCACGGTCACAAACACGGCCTGAAAAACCCCGACGGCCCGGATAATGCCGACCTCGTCAATCTATTGGCGGATGCGGACGGGAATGTTGACCAAGTCTTGAAAAGCCCGCGTGTTTCATTCCATAACTCGCCAGCCGCTGTGAATCCCGGATTATTTGACGCCGACGGCTCAGCGCTAGTGATCCACGCCAATGAAGATGACCAGATCACCCAGCCTATTGGCGGAGCCGGACCTCGAATTGGCTGTGCGGAGATTAAATAGCGGGGCTACTTATCACTCGGCCAGAGCTTATTCCACCATTCGTTATCATCGCTATTTTTGACGGGCGTTAGAAACCCGCCTTTATCTGCGCTATCGATCTTGGTGCGAATATAGCCCGTCTCCCAGCCTGTCAGATTAGCCAACGTTTTTATCTCGGTTTCTTTGCGTTTATTTACGCGCGTTATATACTCCTCGGCTTCAGGACAATTCATCTCGCCGTCATAGGCATGGCGGAGAATATAGCGTCCCTGAAAGTTGGAGCGGTCACCCGTTTGTTTAAATTTCAAATCTTCGGGGAAACTTTCAGCATCATAACGTACATGCAGACGAGTCACATATACATTTTTGGCTTGAGACTTCCAACCCGGGCGCCGCTCTTGCGGCCCATCATTTAACCAAAACACGCCTAGCTCTTGGAGCTGTGCGTTAGAGAGCGGATCGGCCGCGCAGGGGTCACACCAATTCATATCCCAGGCATATTCCATAAATACGCCGGTGCCACCTTCTTTCTGAGTGCTGGTTTTATACATGTCTTTGTAGAAATCACCGAAATCATCTTTCACGAAAATCGGGATTTCCTTATCGGACGGAATTTTATGTGTTCGGTAATTGGTGGTTTCCACTTTGCCGTCTTTGGTCAGCGCATAGACGAATAAATCTTGTGTGCCTTGGGCGTTGACTGTCCCGAGGCGAATAGGCAGCATGAATTTCGGGCTCTCATAGGCCACCGCAATCGGGTTTAAAAACGTATCACCGGATTTGTTTTTGCGATCCAGATTTACCTTAGCGACAAAAAACTTCATGTCCTGCTTGATATAGCTAGAAAGCGTCTGGGTCGCCCCGTCCGGAATTTTATAGCCGTTTTCTGTGAGCCATGTCTGGAGGCCGTCGCTTTCTTTGGCCGACAAAATAAGGATATCATATTCACCCGCAGAGAAACTTTCTTCGATGGTGACACCTAGTGATTTGGCTTGGGCAAAACCTGCGTCAGCTACCGCAACTGGCTGCGGAGCAGATTGTACGCTTTCCAACATTCGATACCGTTTTTGATAACAGGGATTATCATCAAAATATTCCACTAGGCGCGGCGCCGTGTAAGCATCCAGATGATCCAGCAATGTGCTATCCGATACATGCACTTGCTCTTTCTTGATCACGGTGGGCACTGGGATGACCATTGCAAATTCGGTCGGGTCGCCCTGATAGTCATTGGCCATGGTAATGACCGTGCGCTCACCGTCGCGCACAAGCGCGACTTTCGAGCTTTGGTTAAACAGGTCGGTATCGGCCTTGGCGACATAGAAGCCGCAAAAGGCGGAGGCCGACGGGGCGATGGCGAGCGTGCCAATAACGGCGGCGCTCATTGCAAGATATTTTGAAAGCTTCATTACTGTCTCCATGGATTATCGTCTGGGACCAACTTTTGTTGGCCGGTATTTCATAAATTTCACTTTGTCGCGGATATCCGCTGTGTCCCAACCCGTCATATTAGCGAGGGTCTGAATTTCTTTCTCTTTGCGGGCATTGACCTCTTCGCGGTATTCTTCGACCCGGTCACATCGCATGGCCCCTTTATAATGATGACGTAGCACATAGCGGCCCTGAAAGTTATTACGGTCGCCTGTGGTCTTAAACTTCAGATCTTCGGGGAAACTCTCCGCATCATATCGAATATGCAGACGGGTCACGAATACATTTTTGGCTTCACGTTTCCATCGAGAACGCGGCTCATCACCCGTCAACCATGAGACACCTAGCTCGCGCAGTTGCGCATTCGATAAAGGGTCGGCAGCGCAAGGATCACACCAATTCATATCCCACGCATATTCCATGAACACACCTTTACCGCCTTCGCGGTTAACACTCGTAGCATACATATCTTTGTAAAAGTCGCCGAACTCCTCTTTGACGAAAATCGGAATTTCCTTATTGGACGGTATTTTATGAGTTCGATAATTTGTCGTTTCGACTTTGCCCTTGCGCGTCAAAGCATAGACGAATAAATCCTGCGTCCCTTTTGCGTTCACGGTACCCAGACGAATGGGAAGCATGAATTTCGGGCTTTCGTAGGCCACCGAAATGGGCCTTAAGAAAGTATCGCCGCTTTTTTCTTTGCGGTCCAAATTCACCTTGGCGACAAAGAATTTCATATCCTGCTTGATATAACTTCCAAGAGTCTTGGTTGCACCCGGCGGAATTTTATAGTCATTATCCGTAAGCCACCGCTCAAGGCCATCGCTTTCAAGAGCCGAAAGAATGAGAATATCATACTCGCCCTCGGAAAAGCTATCTTCAATCGTTATCCCATAGGTCTCGGGCGCGCGATAATTTATTTTTCGCTGCGGTCCGCGGCTCTGAGCCGTTACTATAACCTCGTCACCTCCTCCGCCGCCGCCAAAATAATTCTGAAAACAGGGGTTGGTGTCAAAATATTCCACGAGACGCGGCGCTGTGTAGGCATCCAGATGGGTCAAAAGAGATGGGTCGGGTATGTTGACCTGGTCTTTGGTGATGACAGTGGGCACGGGAATAACCATGGCAAATTCGGTTGGATCGCCCTGATAATCATTCGCCATGGTGATGACCGTTCGCTTGCCATCCCTGACAAGCGCGACTTTGGAACTTTGGTTAAACAGATCCGTATCCGCCTTGGCGACGTAAAATCCACAAAAGGCAGAGGCCGACGGGGCAATTGAAAGTGTGGCTAATATAACCGCACTACTCAGCAGGGATTTGAAACGTCTCATGAGACTCTCCTTTGGATTGAGCGGCATTAAAGGATGGCCAGTAATATTTCTGGTCACGGAAAATTTTATCAAATAACGGCACCAAAGGCGCGGTCAGCACCAGCGCCAATATAATGCCGGCTGAATTATAAAACCCGAACTGTATGGCAAAGCCGACGGTTGCCACCAAAGCCGCATAAATGATCCGGCCAAGCCTCGCATCCGGTGTGGTCTTGGGGTCTGAAATCATGAAAAAGGCGAAAATCAACAGCGCGCCGCTTTGCATTTGATGGGTGGGTATGCTGAGCGGATCGCCTAGCCAAACGGCGCGCCCAAATATGAGCGCGGCGTAAAAGCCAAGGAATGCGATAGAGACATCCCAACGCTTGGCCTTGCCCGTCACGGCGCCGCCCAATCCGGCCAGCAATATCGCAAATATAGGGGCTGAGCCCCACTGCCCCGGTGAAATCCACGCGCCTGTAAATAGAAGCGAGACGATCACCAGCCCAAAATTGGCCGGATTGAAAATATGTTTGCCGTTAAACCGGATAATATATTTGGACCCTACCGCCAGAACTCCGGCCGCAATTGAAAGACCTATCGATCCTGTGCGCAAAAGTATCGTCAGCGATAGAGCCGAGATAAGCGCACTTCGCGGTTCAAACTTTCGCTTGATGATTTTATCAGCCAAAAATTGCGTGCCGAGTGTCGAGCCCACACAGGCCACGACATGCCACCACGGTAATGCAAAACTATAAATAAAGACACCGATGAGAACGAGACTTGAGAGAATGCCGATTTGGTAATGGCGCGGATCATAAGTCAGGCGCGACCATATTCCCCGTAATTTTTGTGTCAGCAAACTCACACGCTCACCCTTTTAGGTTCAGTCCAGTATAACACAGAGAAATTGGGCGACATAATGGCAATAACATAGAGAAATAGTAGGATGGACAAGGGCTATTCCTCGGGACTATTCGCTAATGATCTGAGTTGAAAGTCTTCAAATTCCTCGCGACTTGCAAATTCGTGGACGACTTTTTTGTTTGCGTCGCGCAGTATAAAACGCGCAGGCTTTACCTCGACTCTCACCGTCGCGATTGTTTTAGTGCCCGACGGAATAATGCGGTCCGTTGTATGAGCCGGGGTTTTTAAAATACGTCGGGTCACCTGTTTGGTGATAGCGGGCATGTCTTTTTCAACCACTCTTGCAGGAATAACATCTATGCGTGTTTTACCGTCTTTTATTTCATAAGGTGCGTACACTTTAACGGCTTTCGCCGGCGTTTTTACAATCCGACGAAACTGCGGATGCCATATATTTGGTATAAGACGTTCTACAACACGGGACGAAACGGCAATGGTACCGTCAGGGTTATATATGGGCGGTATAGCCATAAGTTCTGTAGGGGCTTCAGGGATTATGGCATCCTGAACCGTTTCAAACTCAGCAAGCTCGATTCTATATTCGACAGAAAACCCGGAAATTTCGCCGGCGGCCCATTCATATTCAGCGGGAATAATTTCGGGAACAGTCATAGCCGGCTGAACGATAACTGTCTCAGTTACTGTTTCATAGGTCGCCGGTTCAATAACAAACTCTTTGGAAATACCTTGAGTTACAATCTCATACCTCTCGGTTTCATACTGTGCGGGAATTTCTTCAAATCTATACCCGTTCTCAAGTTGGGTCACCCGCGTCATTGTCTGCAAGCTGGATCCATTCTCTTGCGCATGTGCCAGTAGAGACAGCGTGGCCAATACAATAAGCGCGCAAACCCAGCTATGAAACATAAAATATTTCGAGGCTTGAGTTGCGCACGGCATGCTTATTTATCCAAGCTATTTATCAGGCGCACCATCTGGATGAATTCCGCCCGGTAGCCCTTATCATCATCGCCTTTGGCACTATTAGCCAGCGCGATAGCGTCTTCATAGCTAAAGTCATTGAGTTGAGGATCACCGCGTAGCTTTTGTCCAACCGCCGCCACAGCTGTGGCAAACCGCATATCATCGCCCGCACCCGTTAAGACACGTTCTTTTTCCGGGCCAACCGGGAAAGTTTGCAATGTGCTGGTGTCACTATCAGGAAGCTTGTGACGGATTTTGACAAAGGCGAATTCGTCCGATCCCGTATCGGTCACGTCTACGTTGGTATAGCGCAAATCATCCACAGTGCGCGGTGCGCCAACAGGAGTGAGCTCATAAATAGCGGTGACAGTGTGCCCCGCATTGATCTCGCCGGCATCGACTTTGTCATTATTGAAATCCTGACGTTTTAAGGCCCGCGTCTCATAACCGATTAGACGATATTCCGAGATCGTTGCCGGATTAAACTCGACTTGGATTTTAACGTCTTTGGCTATGGTGAAAAGCGCACTGCCCGCCTCGTCTGCCAAGACCTTATTGGCTTCCGCCAAGCTGTCGATATAGGCGGCCACACCATTGCCGTTTTGCGCCAGCGACTGCATGAGATGGTCATTATAATTACCCATTCCGAAGCCCAGCACCGAGAGGAATATCCCGTTTTTACGCTTGTCCTCAATGAAAGATTTCATCTCATCGGGTGATGAGAAACCGACATTAAAATCGCCATCTGTGGCAAGTATCACGCGATTGACCGCATCTTCATCAAAGCTTTCCTGCGCCTTGATATAGGCGAGCTCAAGACCTGCCGCGCCCGCCGTCGAGCCCCCAGCTCTCAGGCGGTTAAGCGCGGCTTTGATCGTGCCCGTTTCGCTGGCAGCTGTAGGTTCCAAGACGGTCCCCGCACTGCCCGCATAGGTCACAATAGAGACAGTATCGTTCTCATCCAATGTTCCGAGCAGTAATTTGAAACTATTGATAAGTAACGGCAGCTTATTTGGTCGGTTCATTGACCCCGATGTATCAATCAGGAAAACGATATTGCTATTGGGGCGCTCAGTTTTGGGCGGCACATAGCCTTTAATTCCGATATGCATTAATTTGGTGTCAGCATTCCACGGCGACGGCGTGACTGTGACATTGGCCTTGAAGGGCTCGTCGGCAGATGCCGGGGCTTCATAGTCATAGGGGAAATAATTGATCATTTCCTCAAGACGGATGGAACTCGGCGGCGGAAGCTGCCCGCGATTAACCGCGGCGCGCAAGAAGCTATAAGACGCCGTATCAACATCTACAGAGAAGGTTGAGACAGGTGTTTCTTTTACTGAAACGGCAGGGTTGCTTTCATAATTTTCAAACTGGTCATTAGGTGTCGTCTCGGGAACGATGTTTCCGTACTCATCCACCAAACGAAAGGTGACTTTCGTTTCCACACCGGACCGACCGACTGCCTGCCCATCCACGATCTTTGGAATATATTTCCACTTTTGTACAGATTTGATCGAATCTCTCTCAAACAATTTTTCAGAACAATGCGTGGCCATCACATTAAAAGGCGCACCACTCGGAGCCACATCAAAACGCAAACGGCAATGACCAGACCTCTCTGCTCGTGTCGGCATAGTCGGGGGGATACGAACCAATGGTTGAGCATCCCGATCGCCCACCCGTATTTTGAAGCTTTGGCGATCAATTTTAGGCGGTTCAAATTGTGGAGTAGCCCCCTCAAGAGACGCAATCCGGTCTTTAGTCGTTTTAGCCCGTTGTCGTTCAATTTGCGGAGGCGCAAAGACGAGCGCTGGAGAGGCAACCGCTGTTGCAGGTTTAGTTTCAAAGGTGGCCGGGACTTCCACTAACTCCGTGCTGGCTTCCTGAACCACCACTGTTTCTGTCACAGTTTCATACACAGGCGGAACTTCAACATACTCAACCGAGTGCGGCGTTACCACTACGGTCTCTGTCACAGTTTCAAAACTTCCATCTTCTTTAGCCACTTGGCGTTCAACCTGTTCCGTCACTGCCGGAATATGGCGTTCAACCGAGCTCGCGGGCGTTTTAAGTACCCGGCGGGTTTCCGTCTTTGTTATAGAAGGAATAACTCGCTCAACCGTTCGGGTGGGCGTTTTGGTACTGTCATCGACTATAGGCGCAGTTTCTATCTTAACTTCAGGGGCGACCGTCGCTGGAGCCGTCACAATGATTTCAGCGGCTTTAGCTTCAACCTCATCGGCGACTATCGGAACATCGTCCACTCCCTCACGGGTTTCGCTAACAGCGTCAGGAGTTGGCGCTGGCGCCTCGGCAATCTCGCCCGCCTTAGAGGCAATGGCGCTATTATCCGCTACCGTCACAGTCTCCGACGTCGGATAAGGCGGCAGGGTTTCATACATGGCCACACCGACCACAAGTGCCGCCGCGCAGCTCGCCATCATCATGGCCGATCTCGGGTTATAGCTGAAAATTTGTTTAACCTTGCTCATCATCTCACTCCCAAAGCTTTGCACAGGCTGAGTGCTTGTGCTTTGCTCTGTAGGACGCCGCTCGGTCTCTAATCCTTGGGAGGCCGCCACATTTTCTGTCTCAGCCGTATATTCGGCCTCAAAGGCCGTCATGGCATTTTCCATGCCCTGCATGCGGGAGTCGTCTGTGGGTCGAAGGTTTTTCATTTCAGTCATCATTTTTTCTAGGTCTTCGTCACTCATGCCAATGCCTCCTCTCCTAATCCGTTGCTGTTAGAGGCTAATTTTTTTAGCCGTTTTCGTATTTCACTCATACGCCAAGCCACCGTGCCTTCCGCGACACCCAGCACCTCGGCGGCTTGGGCGAAATTCATCTCTTCACCCAATGTCAGAGCCGCTGTTTCGCGCAAGTCATCGGAAAGCGTGCCGAGGGCCATTTGGAGCCAAGAGAGACGTTTTTTCGTATCCGCACTTTCAGCCCGCACCATATCTTGCACCTCGGCAAATCCGGCAACGGTACGCGCCCGGGACGCCGATTTTCGCAAATTATCCTTGGCTGCATTGACCGAAATCCGGTGCAGCCAGCTGGTTAGCTTGGCCTCGCCTCGCCAACTCCGTAGTTTTTTGGGGAGCGCCGCCCATATTTCTTGCGTGATATCTTCCGCATCGCTTTGATTACGCAAGACACTATAAACCACGCGAAACACTCGGTCATAATGCCGACCCAACAGCTCACGGAAGGCGGCTGGGTCGCCTTGGCTTGCCCGCTTTGCGAGGGCCTCATCGGTCTCATTTTCGATCATCTTACCCTATAAGACGTATCGAAAACGGCGATCCTTGGAAAGGTTTAAAATTTTTAACGCTACCATTAATTGTCTTTATTTGTTTTATCGGATATTTAGATGTTCTGCCCTAGTTTTGAATTTAAGGTGTGGGAGCCAGGAATGAAAAAACTTATGAGCCTGATGAAAAATCAGGATGGAAATTTCTCTATGATGTTCGGAATTTGTAGCGCCATGTTAGCAACAGGGGTCGCAGTCGCCATTGATATTTCAGGAATGCAAAAGTTCCAGTCCGATTTACAAACCAACTTAGATATCGCAGCCATAGCGGCCGTCGCCCAGATTAGCATGTGAGGCGAAACCGTTAAT
>CAZPLJ010000006.1:20572-53871 GCA_964587545.1 uncultured Caulobacterales bacterium
TATCGCAGCCATAGCGGCCGTCGCCCAGATTAGCATGTGAGGCGAAACCGTTAATGGTCAAGGCCTTGGAAATACACCAGATAGTGAGGCTTATAAAAAAATAGTTTTAGATATTATGGCTGAAAATGGTTTTGACTTGAAAGGGGCGGAACCTAATGTCGTTTTAAAGGACGGCTTATTGAATGTTCAGGCTAATGTTCCTTACAACCTTCAATTTGGAAATATATTGGGGCGACCTAACACAAATGTAGACGCCAGCTCTCACGTGGTTTTACCGGGTGGAGGCGCACCCGTCGAAGTAGCCTTGGTATTAGACAATACTGAGTCAATGAATTTTGACGGGAAAATGACCGCCTTAAAACAGGGCGCGCGTGATTTCATTTCATCTATTGAAGACACGAATAGCGGATCAAGAATCGCTCTCGTACCGTTTGCGCGTTATGCAAGGATCGACACAAAATATGAAAACGAGTTTTGGCTCGACGTCCCGACTGAATATGATACGCCTCGAATTGAACAGCAACCCATTGCGGGTACAGGTGTGTGCCATATGGAACCTCACACCCGTTTTGAGGATGGCGTTGAAATCGAAATTGATCGTGAAATTTGCACAGGTCAGTCATACGAAACAATTGCAACAACCATAGAAAGCCGCTGGAAAGGATGTGTCGGTGTAAGGCCAAACCGCCTTCATTTGAAGGATGATAGCTACAACACCATGAATACGAGAATTCCCGCATTATTACATCGGGTGCCAAGAGAAGTGAACGGATTTGGCTATGATGAAAGGTCATGGTGTCCCCGCGTAATCACACCGCTAACTGATGATTATAGTCTATTGGATAACGAGATCGGCCACCTATACGGAACCGATCGGACCTTTATTCCTATGGGTCTAATCTGGGGTCAGCGCATCTTATCCCCGCAACCTCCGTTTAATGAAGCCGATACAGTGGCTCCAAAACGTCAAATCATGGTATTGATGTCTGATGGTGAAAATACGGCGCAATTACGCGACGGAGATGAGCATGAGTCTATACCTTACGTCAGAGAATTAAAGCAATACCAGCTAGAAAATGGTGTAATCGCGTCCGAGACAAATGCAGATACAGCAACCCTTTGTGAATCTATTAAAGATGAAGGCATCACAATATATACGATTGCGTTCCAGATCACGAACCCTGCGACACAAACTCTGATGAGGAATTGTGCGTCATCTCCAGGCCATTATTTTGATGCTGGTAACAATCAAGCCCTTGTTGCCTCTTTTGCTAGTATCTCTGATGAGCTTGAAGATCAAATTAGACTTATGCGGTAAGATATTCCGCTCATCCGGATGCCAAAATTTTATAAATATTAATCCTGATGATTGATCCTTAATTAGGATCAATTTGATATCATCCCACTAATAATTAAGAGGGGTGTAGGTTATGGGTTTAGCCAGAGTTGTCGGTGTTGTTATCGGGGTGCCAGTCGTCATTGTCATGGGTAAAATGGCCGATGAGAAAAGAATAGACGAGTATAATCTGACGAGTTCTGATGTTGTGGTCTATGATCGCTGCGAACGGGCGATGACGAGCAATGAACTCAAATTCAATGGTGGTGCGAGCAAAGGCGATGGCTGCGCCTGTATCGCCAAGCATGCAACAGCAGATTTTCCTCAAGAACAAACGCCAGCATTTAGTGAATTTATGTCGCTGAAATTAAAAACAGCCAAGTCTAATCTAAACAATAAAGAAATGGACCTCAAAGAGGTCATGGCCGTGTTAGAGAAATTGCAAAAAGTGCAGGAAAAGCATGGTCTTTCGGACAATCAATTCTCAACTATGGTGACAAAGTCGACGGAATATATCGATTTTTGCGGAACGCGTAAAAACCACAGCAAGGAATCTGTCAGCAGGATAGCTCAGCTGACACCAAAATCAGCTAACAAGGCAAAAGCGTCAACTCAGACGCTACTGCGTCAGTAGATTAAATCAGTCCAGCCAAAGGCGAACTTGGATCCGCATATTTTTTGCGCGGCATCCGCCCGGCTAAATAGGCTTCGCGGCCTGCGATAACAGCATGCTTCATCGCCGTTGCCATTTGAATAGGGTCTTTGGCTTCGGCGATAGCCGTATTCATCAAGACACCATCACAGCCAAGCTCCATCGCCACGGTCGCGTCTGAGGCTGTCCCGACACCCGCATCAACAATCACGGGCACTGAGCTTTGTTCAACGATCAAACGAATATTGACGGGGTTTTGAATGCCTAACCCCGAACCAATTGGCGCGCCCAGTGGCATGATAGCGGCGGCCCCCATATCTTCAAGCTTACGGGCAAAGACCGGATCATCCGAGCAGTAGACCATGACATCAAACCCGTCATCGATCAGCAATTTACAGGCACGCAGCGTTTCTTCCATATCAGGATAAAGATGCTTCGGGTCTGATAGCACCTCAAGCTTTACAAGATCCCATCCTCCTGCCTCTTTGGCCAGACGCAATGTTCGTACGGCATCCTCACCTGTAAAACAGCCTGCCGTATTGGGCAGATATGTATAAGTTTTCGGGTCAATAAAATCCGCCAGCATCGGTTCGTCCGGATTACTGATATTCACACGCCGAACGGCCACAGTGACCATATCGGCACCAGAGGCGACCAAGGCATCCGCATTCTCTTGATAATTTTTATATTTCCCCGTCCCGATAATAAGACGGGAATTAAATTCCCGCCCAGCTACGACAAGCTTGTCAGATGATACAGCCATTAGCCGCCCCCAATAAAATGAATGATTTCCAACTGATCGCCTTCATTGAGCTCAGCCTCTCCAAAGGTGGATTTGGGCACTATCTCGCGATTACGCTCAATGGCGATCTTTTTTTCCGGCAACCCCAAATGGGCAATTAACCCTGCAACCGTCAGAGGCACTGGCAGATCATGATAATCTTTTCCATTTATGACCAAATTCACGTGCTTAAATCTCCTCTTGTCGGGCTAAGACTGGCTCGCTAGCATATGGGAAAGGGAATGCAAAATGTCAAAAAGCATATACATCATAAACGGCCCCAATTTGAATTTGCTCGGCACGCGGGAACCGGAGATATATGGCACAGCTACGTTGGGCGATATAGAAGACGCCTGCGCCAAACAGGCTAAGGATGTGGGTTATAAAACCGTCTTTAAACAATCAAATGTTGAGGGTGAGCTAGTTAATATGATTCAAGAAGCCCGCGACAAGGCTTGCGCGCTGATTTTAAACCCTGCCGCTTATACCCACACATCTGTTGCGATTTATGACGCGCTTAAGACATTGGATATCCCCGTCATTGAAGTACATCTATCACAACCGGCCAAGCGCGAGAGCTTTCGCCGCCGGTCTTTTGTCGCCGAAGCCGCCACGGGTACAATTAGCGGCTTTGGCAAAGAGAGTTATGCGCTGGGCATAACCGCCGCAATACAACTCATGAAATAATAACTTTACAAAATACTACTTTAAGTATAATACTACTTTTAACTGTTAATTGTGAGTCTGCAATGTCTATTCAAAAGCTTGATCGGGATAACGATACTAGCACCGCCATAAAACATCTTCGTCGTGACGGTGCGGTAATCATCAAAAACTTTCTTGCCTGCAATTCCTTGGATGAAAGCCTTGGGAGTTATTTTGAAGCCGCCCAAAAATCCGACGGAGAATTTTGGGGATATAAAACAAAAAGGTTTGGCGCCTTACCAGCGAAGTCCTCTTTATGTGCTCAGCTTCTTATCGATGATAAAATTTTACAGGTCGCCCGACAATGTCTAACACCGGAGGACGACACCTCCATTCAGATCAATCTCACGCAAGGCATTGCCATTATGCCCGGCGAAAAGGCCCAGATCATTCACCGAGACGACAATCTCTTTCCGTTCTCCAGCCAACGAGAATTGATGATAAATTTTCTCTTTGCTGTAGATGATTTTACCCAAGCAAATGGCGCAACCCGCCTTATTTCGGGATCTCATACATGGGATCGCGACCGTATCCCGGAAGCCGATGACACGGTGTTTGCTGAGATGACAGCGGGGTCTGTCCTAATTTACTTCGGGTCTGTCTTACATGCCGGCAGTGCAAACCTCTCAGATAAAAGCCGACGTGCTATCGTCTTGAGTTATAATTTGGGATTCCTACGACAGTCCGAAAATCTTACATTGTCTATACCTTGGGAAAAAATGTTAGCTTTTCCCGAAGAGTTGCAGCGACTTCTCGGCTATCAAATAACAAAGCCCAATGTTGGTTGGGTTGAAGGCATGGAACCCCTAGAATGGATAAAGCGCGGACGTCCCGAACTCATAGCGGCGGTTGATAGCATAAGAGACGAGCAGACTATAATGATCAAAACAATGCGAGATAGCCCGGAACGCTCACGCTTTTTTTAGGTTCACGGACTAACACGGCCATAAACTAATTTTGGTATTTTATGTTTAGGCCTATTTTCTCTTCCTGCGTGTCTCTCATCCTTCTGGCAGCCTGTTCGGTAAAACATGAGGGCGACACCCAAACTCGTACAGCAATATCTTTTGAGAATTGCATCAATATGAGTGGTTACCTTGAAGCCCCAAAGGATGAATATTGGGGCTTCACGCTTAAACACAGCGATATTCGAAATGTCGCCCAGCAAGGCTTTGATACAATCCGTTTATCTACGCGTTGGTCGGATTATGCGAGTGATAAGGCCCCTTACAAAATCGACAATTCCATCCCGACCCCAACTGAGAATGTTCCCAATGACGGCCCGGGAATATTCACAACTGTTGATCGCGTTTTGCGTTGGAGTCAAAAATACGATCTAAAGGTCATTCTCAACATCCATCATTATGATGAGCTTTACCGCAATGCAGACACCGAAAAAGCCCGCTTTCTCGCGATTTGGACACACCTATCAGAACGTTACAAAGATGTACCCAATGAAGACTTAATCTTTGAAATCATCAATGAACCGCGAGACGATTCCGGCAATGGCACCGGTATGACAATCGCGAAAACAAATGAATATAATGCGCTCGCCCTTGACATTATTCGCAAGACCAATCCGGAACGCTCTGTCATTTACGGCACGGGAGAATATGGCGGCATTGGCGGCGTAGAAGGCGCCAAACCTCCTAAGGATAAGAACCTCATCATGTCGGTACATTATTATGAACCTTTTGATTTCACCCATCAGGGCGCAGAGTTTCTCTCAAACCCGCCCGCTTATCCTGCCAAATTTGGAACAAGGAAACACAAGAAAACCATCGAAAAAGACTTTGATCACCTACACTCTTTGTCTGAAAAATTAGCCATGCCAATTTTTGTCGGTGAGTATGGGGCTATCAGAAATGCCAATACGAATGGCGAGGGCCCGGAGCTGTTGGTAGATGAAGACCAGAGGGGCAATTGGACGGCCTTCGTTAAAGACCAAATTGACCGTCACGGTTTTACGGGATGTTATTTTGATTACGGCACCAGTTACGCAGCCTATGATCAACGCAGCAAAAAATGGATCCCACAAATTATATCGGGCTTAACCGACTAAAGTATTTTTGACTTACCTGTCTCAATCATCGGAATCGACAGCGGCAAGATAGTTTCTTCTGAAATTTTCGTCTTCGCTTTAGTCATTCGCACAAGCATACCTCCAACGATGGCCACCATAACGCCTCCAGGCGCCAATTGATCCTTAAGCTTTTTAGGCACAGATTTCACACCACATGTGAGTATGATACGATCAAACGGGGCTTGGCCTTTCCACCCATAACGTCCATCACCATGTCGGGTCACGATGTTGACGATATCTAATTTTGCAAATCGATCCTCTGCTTTGGCAAGGAGTTTATGATAGCGCTCGATAGAATAAACGCGGGTCACCATTTTTGACAGGATTGACGCGTGATACCCGCTGCCCGTACCTATTTCGAGTAGTTTATGACCCTCATGAATGTTTAAGGCCTGTGTCATCATGGCGATGCTCATCGTAGGTGATAAAGTCTGACCACAGGCAATAGGAAGCGCTTGATCCTCATAAGCCTTATCCCAAAGATTATCTGAAACGAAATATTTACGCGGCACCGTCTCAATCGCCCGCAAGACATGATTATCGGAAATGCCGCGGCTTCGCAGCCGCATAATCATATCCATAAGACCGGGATCAATCACGCGTTAAAACGATCCTCTAATTTGGCTAAAGTGTCTTTATGAGTGAGGTTCGGTAAAAGCGGCGTCACCGAAATATAATTATCATATATCGCGCGCAAATCAGTGCCTTCAGCCGGCGTTGACAGCGGAGCCCCATATTTCAACCAATAATAAAATCCGCCGCGCGGATAGTCTCGCTTATCTATATTGTTCATGTCATGGTCTCGAGATCCTTGCCGTGTCATCTGAATACCTTTGACTTTATCGGGCGGACAATCCGGGAAATTAATATTTAATGTGACGCCCTTCGCCCATCCTTCCGCCAATAAGTTTTTTATAAGCTCTCCACCATGTTCGAGCACGGCTTCCCAAGGCTGCTCGCGCGCGCCTTGAAAACCCTTTGCAAGAGACAGAGCAATTGATGGGATACCCATAGTCGTGCCTTGCAGAGCCCCCGCAACAGTACCCGAAAAGGTCACATCTTCGGCGAGGTTTTGCCCGCGATTTATGCCTGATAAAACCAAATCAGGCAGATTGTCTTTCATGATTTCAAGTAAAGCCAAAATCACACAATCGGTCGGTGTCCCGGTCACGGCATATCGGTTTTCACCGACGTCTTTACCGACATGTTTGATAAAGAGCGGGTTATGCAATGTGACTTTGCGCGAGACGGCGGATTGCTCATTCAGAGGGGCTACAGTCCAGACATCATCAGAGAGTTGACGTGCAAGTTTTTCCAGCTCTTTTATACCTCTGGCATTTACACCGTCATCATTGGTAACGAGTATTCTCACTGAATAACCTCAACGCCGCCCATATAAGGCACAAGCGCTTTAGGCACTGTGATGGAGCCATCTTCATTTTGGTAATTTTCCAGAACCGCAACCAGAGTACGACCCACGGCGAGGCCTGACCCATTTAGAGTATGAACAAAGCGGTTATCTTTCTCGGCATGCTTATAGCGCGCATTCATACGGCGGGCCTGAAAGTCCCCGCAATTAGAGCATGAACTAATTTCACGATATTTGTCCTGGCTTGGCAGCCAAACCTCAATGTCAAATGTGCGACGAGCTCCAAAGCCAAGATCACCCGTGCAAAGTTCAACCACGCGATAAGGTAACTCAAGACGTTTTAAGACCTCTTCAGCACACCCCAACATACGCTTATGCTCGGCTTCGCTATCTTCGGGTTTAGTTATCGAGACCAGCTCAACCTTGTTAAACTGATGCTGGCGGATCATGCCTTTAGTGTCGCGTCCGGCAGCGCCAGCTTCTGATCTGAAACACGGCGTATGTGCTGTAAAACGTCGTGGTAGATAATCGGCATCGATAATGCTCTCTCGGACAATATTGGTCAGCGAGACTTCGGCCGTTGGAATTAGGTAATGCCCGACTTCCGTTTTGTAGAGATCTTCGGCAAACTTTGGAAGTTGCCCCGTACCATAAAGCGCTTTGTCCCAAACCAAAAATGGCGGGGTGGTTTCCGTATAGCCATGCTCACCTGTTTGCAGGTCCAGCATGAAAGCCGCCAAAGCGCGGTCGAGGCGAGAGAGCAGACCTGATAAGATCACAAACCGTGCGCCGCTCATTTTGGCGGCCGTTTCAAAATCCATCATACCCAAAGCTTCACCGAGATCATCATGCGCTTTCGGATCAAAATCAAATATGCGCGGTGTTCCCCACGTATGAAGCTCGACATTATCCTCTTCATCTTCACCTTCCGGGACATCCGCAAAGGGTCGGTTCGGTAATGTCTCCAACATTTCTTTTAGGCGTAATTTTTCACCGTCCAGCTGTGTTCCCATGGCGGCAATGACATTTTTCGCCCCGGCAACTTCGGTTTTCAGGCGTTCGGCTTCGTCTTTGTCACCTTTGGCCATAGCTTGCCCAATGAGTTTGGAAGATTTATTACGCGCTGCCTCGGCGTCTTGGACCACCTGCATAGCCTTACGGATAAGCTTATCCTGATCTATAATCGCCTGTGACTGCGGCTCTAATCCGCGCTTGGCCCAGAGGGCATCATACTCGTCAGGGTTTTCGCGTATGGCTTTGATATCATGCATGGCTATATCCGTAATTTAAGCGCGCTATAGCCAAGCCCGAGTCAGGGGTAAAGTCTAAACCGCGACCTTGCCTGCGATATGGGGATGGGCTTTGTAGCCCACGATTTTGATATCGTCATAAGTGAAGCCAAAAATATCCTTGATATCGGGATTTAGTTCCAGTTTGGGCAGAGGTTTCGGCGCGCGTTTCAACTGGGTTCTCACCTGCTCGAAATGATTGGAATAAATATGAGCGTCACCAAAACTATGGACAAAGTCCCCGACCTCAAGATCACAAACCTGCGCCATCATATGAGTAAGCAGCGCATATGAGGCTATATTAAACGGAACGCCCAGAAAGATATCGGCGCTGCGTTGATAAAGCTGACAGGACAGCTTTCCATCTGCGACATGAAATTGAAACAGACAATGACAAGGCGGCAACGCCATATCATCAACATCGGCAGGGTTCCAGGCCGACACGATATGACGGCGCGAAAAGGGATTAGTTTTAATGGCGTCCACCACTTTTGAGACCTGATCAATCACGCGTCCATCAGACGTTTCCCAGCGTCGCCATTGCTTTCCGTAGACCGGGCCCAGATCGCCATTTTCATCCGCCCATTCATCCCAAATGCGGACTTTTTTTTCTTTCAGATATTCGATGTTGGTGTCGCCTGCGAGGAACCATAAAAGCTCATATACAATAGATTTCAGATGCAGCTTCTTGGTTGTCACCATGGGAAACCCGTCGCCGAGGTCAAACCGCATCTGATAGCCAAAGACGCCGCGCGTGCCAGTACCCGTGCGGTCCATCCGGTCCACACCCGTCTCCATCACGTGTTCTAAAAGGTCTAGATATTGCTGCATAGGAACCTTCTAACCGATTCTAAATAAAAGACCATAACGTGACCTAGATCACGGTGATGCGCATTTGAAACCATTATTTCAGCCTATCTCTCCTCATACCTGTGCGGGGCGCAGGCAGGGAACCGGGCCGTCCTTTCCCGAACGGTCCGGTTTTTTTCATGTTGGAGCGTGACAAACGTCACATCCAATCAAATGTGATACCTATATTAATTCCTCAACCTCGCATTTTGTGAGGGGCGCATAAAATAGGAGGTAATTATGAAACAACTCACATTCACTTTATTATATGGGACAGCCATAGTGGTTTCTCTTTTAACCGGGACCGCTGAAAATGCTTCAGCACAGATATGCGAACCGTTTTCGGAAAATCAAACGGCTTTTCAACCATGTCCGACACATCCCAATGTCAGTTTTTCAATAGCAAACGATAGTGCAAATCCTGATATTGGGGATTATTTGCGTTTAAAGGACGGCAGTGGTGCGTCAGCTGTCTGCTCTGGCGCATTAGGAAGTGGTATAAGCACCCCTTACACAGGCGATTGGTATGAAAAAACCAAAGATGGATGCCAGTCACTCTGTTACGAGACCCGGCTTTTTGAATCAAATCATGTCGGTACATTGACCGTCGACATGTTAGGAATATCTATTATGTCAGACTCTGGTATCACTGACGGCAGTGCTTATTTCAGGCCAAACCTACAATACTCCGCCGATGGGGGAGCGGAGTCTGGATGGAAACAGGTTTGTGTTCCGATTGATTTGATCTCACCGGGAGACGACCTTCCAGGCAACAGCTTTGGTCAATGGGAAATTGCTGGCTCTAATTCATACTCTTCAGACTGGAACCTAATTATCCAAGATGTAGATCAATTATTTCTGCGTACGGATGTAACACACCCGGTAACGAATACTAGCTCACCTGATGAACATATAGGTTACGATAACTTTTGCCTCGGGGATTGCGACGGTATTGAACCACCTGAGTCAACATGTCCTGATTGCACGCTTTGTTGTCCACCGTGGACCCAAGGACAGCTAGACGGAATTTTTGAATGGTCACAGGCGGACGCTGGATCATACAACGTTAATTACAATCCAAGTCCTACTCTCGATACGCAAATGAATAGTTGGCTCGCCTATGCTAAATCCATACGTCCCGATATTGAAAGTGTGAACATATTTTTCTGGCCGACAGAATGTCCGCATAATGTATCGACAGGTTCATCATGCCCAAGCCCTGGTTTCCAACCATTTGATGTCAAAGCCGCGACAGCGGTTCAAGATATAAATATGATCCAATGGTCCGGCAGCACACCTGGGGCGCATAAAAATGTTGAGCTGCCCTATGTCGGGTTCTCATCTTGGAGCAATACTGGCACTTCATTGACGGAGCCATTTGATATAAATCGATTATATCGAGTCGTCGCCCTACCTCTACTCGTTCTATATGATGGTAGCATCGAATTTATCGGTGATGGCTGGTTTGGAGACTGCCCATTTGCCCAGATGGAAACTAACTTCCAAATCAAATCCCTTAGACTTGCAAATGGAAGCTCTAAACCAAAAACTCAAACTAAACTGGTAGCGCCATCTCAAGTTCAAAGATCACGTGAGTATAGCCAGATGATAAAATCCATGGAACAAATCATCAAAGCTTCGAAAACTCCTGAAACCAAGCCTATTAAAACCGAATGGACCCAGTGGTATAACACTGATCGACCAAGCGGTAACGGCGATTACCAAACCATTCAAGGGCTCACCGAAAAAGGGTTAGCTTGTCCCAAGCCAGCCGATATCGAATGCCGTGATTCACGGACGAAAGTTGATTCTTCTAAAAATGGTGAAACTGTTACATGTAATGTAACAGAAGGCGGTAATTGTGTGAATAAATTACAATCTGATGGACGATGTAATGATTATGAGGTCCGTCTCTTATGCCCAAAATGAATTAACTAAAATTCAAAAAAAAGAAACGGGAATAATCGCCCGTTTCATTATAATTGATCCACAACGGCCAGCATCGCATCCAGCGATGCTGTGCCTAATTTTATCGCCCGCTCTGGCGACCATCCAAAGACAGGGTCTGGTAGGTCTGCATTATCTTTAAACGGCATTTCAAGCGTCATGGACAGACAATCATATTCATGGGCTGTCCAATTTGTACACATGGTCAAATTGCCTTTGCCGGGTTTGGCTTTGGGATATCCATATTTGGTTTGAAAATCGGGAGAGGCCGTCTTGTAAGCCGTGAGAAATGTCTCAAGATTATCAGACTGTTTTTGCGTAAAGTTTGGGATGCCTTCTGAGGCAGCAATAAAATTATAGGGCAAAGACTCGTCACCATGAACATCCAAAACCAAGTGCGGGCGGTTGGCATTCATTGCATTGATTGTGTGATAGACTTCAGGACAATTTTGCACAGTGGCCTTACCCCACTCTCTATTGAGATTGGCGCCAGCCTGATTGGTTCGTAAATTCCCATTAAATCCACCATCGGGATTCATATTGGGAATGACATGAAACCGTGCTTTTGTTCGCAAGGTTCTTGAAACCGGATCATCATCATCCAATAATCGCGCAAGGAATCCTTCCATCCACCACTCCGCCATGGTTTCACCCGGATGTTGGCGGGCAATCACCCACATGTTTTTGTCGCCCTCCCCAACGGATAAGCAATCCAGGTCTCGACCCTGTATGGTTTGACCAATCACCTCAAGAGAGACATCGGGATGCTCAAGCGATTGTGCGATCAAATCCATATGGCGATCCATCGGATAAGGCGCAAAATAGGCGTAATAAATACTGTCGAGTTCTGGCATATGGGCAATCATCAATTGACCGTTCTCATAATGCGTAGCGACACGAAACCACGTCTCCCGGTCATAGGAGGCACAAGCTTGATACTCCTCCCAACCACCTGAATAGGCTGCTTCACCAGCATTTTCTATAATCATCTGGCAAACCTGATCTTTTGCCCCACTTAGTCGGAAATAAAACCATTGAAAAAAATCTGAGGCGTTATCCTCGCGGATAGCCAAGCGGATATCATCAGATTTGTTAGCGTCTCTGACAATGATATTACCACCGTCAAAACTTGCATTGATTGATATATTCATTTTACACCTTCAAAATCTTCCAGCTTATGCGCTGCAGCAATAATTGACCCAGGAATTTGCGCCTCTGACAGCCCTTTCCAGAAAACACGCCAATCACCACTGACCTGCATGCCGTCACAGGCTTGCATATACCAATCATTAAATGGATTATTTCGACGAGACCGCCAGAAAAATGCTGGCGTTTCTGAGACCATCGCGTCCCAAACATCACGCGCAAGCCCCTCTCCGCGGGCTTCTTGTTTGACCCAAAACTTGCTTAAATAAGGCACTGACCCGGAAATATCTGTCAATATTGCACCACCTCTAAGGTCCTTTTCCAAAAAGGCGCTAATGACGGCACTGTTATGAAAGAAATCCAGTTTGAGTTTTTTACCAAATGAGCTTTCGATTGACGCTTTCAACTTCGTTTGATCTATGCCGACCAACGAGGCGTAAGACTGCACATGGGCCGCGCGCCGGATCAATGTTCCGGACCCTTTTGTTGTAAATAGTTCTGCTAATAGATTTAGAGGCGAGGCGATCACGTAAACGCTTTGCTGGTCCAGTGTTTCAGCCATAACAGTGACCATTTCCATAAATTTTGTTTGCCCTTTAGACAGACTATCTGAAGGCGTTGAGTTTTGTATCTTATCCAGATTGATAACAGGTACACGATTGCCGTTTTGAGTAATCCCGCCTGACGGCTGAAGAAAGATGATCTTGTTGGGTTTAAGCCGTTTAGCAATGTCAATTAAGGTTTTGCCTTTTTGTTGATCCGTATGGTCCAGTACCGGGACCCGACCCTCTCTAAGCTTTCGCTTAATTTCGGCAATAAGCTGGTAGGACGCCGTATTAAGCCGGGACACCTTAACCGAGACATCTTCCAACGCTTTTGATAATCTTTGGGCTTGAAATCTTACACTTGTTTTATTGTCGTCCAACGTTCCAATAAGCAAAGTTGGTAACAATCCAAGGTCATAAAGAATCCTAATATTGCTGATTAAGGTCTCCAACAGAGGATTTTTCAGACATCGAGGGTCCACCACAAAAATCGCGAACTTCTCTGGGTCCTGACTGGAGAAAAGTTCAGTATAAAACTTGGCCTCGCTAAGTGCACCAATGGCCGAGAGAGACCGAAGTACTGAATCTCGAACCTTATTCACGTCGTTCTCCCAACGCAGCAGCTAAGCTTATGTGAAATGTGATTACAGATAACTCACTCCGATCAAGACCCGACGTTTAGACTTACTCTAGCGACGCTGCAACGGCATTGACGATAATCTTTATCTGTTCCCAAACATTTTGGATGGGTTGCATAAGAAAGCCGTCTGCCACCGCCAATGTGACGATGCCATGTACAGACGCCCAGAGCGCTCTCGCATGTATTTGTCTTGCTTTATTTTCCTTGGCACCCGGAAAAGCTTTCAGAGCCTCTTCAATAACTTTGAAAAGAGATATTTCTTTATCCAGATACCATTTAGGCGGCTGCTCTGTACGCGAGCGGTTAAAGGCGAGAACAGCCGTCCAGCGTGTCTGATGACTTTCTACATATTCCAAATAGCTCTCCGCCAGAGCCAACATCTGTTCTCTCGGAGTTTGCTTGTCTTTACGTGCTTGATCTAAGGCCCCGGAAACAACGGCCTGAAGCTCGTCATAGGTTTGCGCATTCACGATGCGTGTTAACTCATCAAGGTCGCTAAACAGATTATAAATTGAGCCCACAGAGATCCCTGCCCTGGCCGCGAGCGTGCGAGCATGAATGCCGTCGAGTCCCTTGGCGTTCATCGCCTTAACCGCACCATCAATTACGAGTGCCCTTTTGTCGGTTTTGGTTTTTCGACGACTGGATGGCTGTTTTTTCTCTTCCGGCATAACGATTCCTATTATGCATGTTTTGTATCAAAAATGTAAGCGTTTGTGAACCTTGTTCAACTTTTTGCTTGAACATTGTTCATTTTTTCGTTACACATAATTTTGAACGATGTTCACGAAAGGAGACGACTATGTTCAAAACTATGCGTGCCGTTTTTCTAGGTAAGCTTGGCAGAGCCGAGAAAGCCTTGGAAACTGAAAATGCGGCCATTATTATCGAGCAAAAAATTAGAGAGGCCGAAGCCGGTCACGCGTCTGCCAAGCGTGGCTTGGCTGCTCTAATTGCTCGCACACGGTCGGAGCAAAAAGCGCTCGATTATATAAAGAAACGTGTTTCGGACCTCGAAACCCGGACAAAAGCCGCCCTTGAGGCGGGTAAAAGTGACCTTGCCATGGATGCAGCCAAACTGCTGGCAGATTTAGAAAATGAAAAAGCCATGCGAGAGCGTTCTCTCGAAGGTTCCCGAGAGAAAGCGGAGCGCATTCGCCTAAACATTGAAAAGACGCACCGCCGTTTGATCGATTTAAGACAAGGTCTGCTTACGGCGCAATCTATTGAAACTGAGCGGAGTGCCATCCGCCAGATGAAAGGGGATATGTCAGCCAGCAGTGCCATTCATGAGGGTGAAGCCGTTCTAAAACGATTACTTGGAAGCGAAGACCCGATTGAAATCATAGATGCCTATGATGAGATCGAAGCGGACCTTTCAGGCGAAAATATCATGGACCGTCTCTCTGAGGCTGGCTTTGGCAAAGCTGATAAAGTGCGGCCCGAAGATGTCCTCGCCCGCTTTAAACCTCAAACAAAATCCAAAAAGGCTGAGGCCTAACCCCCTCACCTCTCACAGCAAAGGAGAACATCATGCTGACCCCATCTCAAACCTGGATAAACTATAATTACATCTGTGTTGCCGCCGCTTATGTTATGATCGGAGCCTCACTTTGGCTTATGCCGGTAAACGTCGCGACTAAAGGCTATTTGGCTATGGCCGTCATCTTCCTATCTGGGTCCCTCGTTAATCTAGTCAAGACACTTTATGATATGCGCCTAGAAGGTGAAACATCGCAGAAACTAGAACGCGCCAAACAAGACCGACTTCTGGAGGAATATGCGGTGAACGCCTAACTTGAATATAGCGACCATATTAGTAAGCCCCTCCGAGGGCTTTCTATTTTAAACTTCATATCAATTCGGAAACGATTTAATTTAACAAAGTTTCAACCTTAACGGCGTCTAACGTCATGAGGGGGCTCTTATGACAAAGCTACTGCCGAAACTACCACAGGGAAATCTGAAAGTTGGAGAGGGTCGTATCAGCGCCTATATGTGCTTCATATTGGGTCTGCTAAGTTTTCTAGGCGTGCTAGCTTTCATGTTCCCGGCCTATTTAACAACACCCGATATGCGCCATGCCTATAATCCGGAGAATATGCGCTCAATGATGACGGGCGGACTTATATTAGCGGGTGGGTTTGGCGCCTTTGCACTTGCAAAACGCGCAGAACGGCGATTTGCATGGACAGGAATTATCTTTTCGGCTTTAGCCATGCTACTGGGCGGGCCAAACGTGGCGGTCGGCGATCTAACGCCCGGTGCGTTTTATATCGGCGTTGACTGGCTGATCATTGGTTTCATTACAACGGCCGGCCTATTTGTACTTCTTGAAAAATGCGCGCCCTTACGAAAAGATCAACCCGTTTTGAGGGAAAACTGGATACTCGATATGAAGTATTTCGTCTTCTATCACTTAACCATTGGCTTTTTCCTCTTTGTCGGAAACTTTGTCGTGCATCAATGGTTAGATTGGATGCAATTTCCGATCACCAGCGCCTTCATCGAAAGCCTTCCCTTCATCGCGCAATTTCTTTTGCTTATCCTGTTTATCGATTTCATGCAATATTGGATACACCGCGTATATCATGAAAATGAGTTTTTTTGGAAAGTGCACTCGGTGCATCATAGCGCCGAAACGATGGACTGGCTGGCTAGTTCGCGCCTGAATATCATTGAGCCACTTATTACCCGCACATTAGGACTTATAATCATCTCGACCTTGGGTTTTGAGCAGGGGCCGATTAATGCCTATATTATTTTCGTGGGTTTTCACGCCACTTTTATCCATGCCAATTTCGGATTGAACTTGCGTTGGATCGAATGGTTATTAGTGACGCCCAAATATCATCACTGGCACCATGCCGATGCTCAAGAGGCCATCAATACCAATTATGCGGTTTATGTCACATTCTTAGATAAATTGTTTGGAACCCAGCATAATCCGAAAGAATGGCCTGAAGGCTATGGGATCGTTGATGGACACCCCCCAGAAGGCCTGTTTCGACAACAGCTTCACCCCATCACAGCCAAGAAATCAAAAAGTTGAGGTCAGCGCTTGATCGACGTCTCTCTGTTAGCGAGAGTTAGTCATCGCCAAAAGTTGTTTCACTTCAGCTCGCAGGGCCTGTACTTCTCGCAAAATATCTTCGCGTTCATCCTCGGCTTCTTCTTCATAGTCTTTTTGCATGGCATTGATGATCACAGCGATCATCAAATTAAGTGCCACGAAGCTATTAATCCCGATATAAAGGACAAAGAAAATCCAGGACCAGGGACGAAAGGCCATTACTTCACGTGAGACCTCCGGCCAACCTTCCAAAGTCAAAACGGTAAAAAGCGTAAAGGCTGAGGCTTGAAGGTTACCAAACAAGTCGGGAGCTATGTTGCCGAATAATCCGACTCCAATGACGGAAAAGACAAATAACACCAGCAATATCACGAATAATACGGAACCTATCCCTGGAATTGACTTTAGGAAACTCTCGACGACCACACGCATAGACGGCACGCGCCGAACAAGCCGAAAGATACGTAATACTCTAAGCGATCGTATAACCGTTAGCGGATATCCGGTTCCAACAGCCCCCAAAGCCACGACCAAAAAGTCAAAGACATTCCATCCATTTTTGAAGAAACGAAGCCCATCGGCATAAATTTTTAACGCAATTTCGCAGACAAATATAATTATAATCATGATATCTATGCGCAGCATCAGGCTAATAAAGTCATAGGCGTCGCTACTATAGCGATAGGTCATGGCACCGAGGACAATGGCATTTAAAATAATCAGGGCCGCAATAAAGCCCTCGAAAACCGGGGCATATAAAATCTCTCTTAAGCGCGCACGGAAAATATTGCTATCATCCGGATCCGCAAAATCGATTTCAAGATTTTCTGCCCCCAATTCCATATCACCATAATAGAATAAATATGGAAATTAAACTTTAATCTCGTAATATTAGTTATCAATTCCAATAAACGGAAAGAGACAAGCTCTGTCAAACTCACGCATCCCAAACGCCAGACAGAGCTCTCGCATAGACGGATCGCGCGAGCATTAACTGCTCACCGGTAACATATTCATTGGGTTTATGAGCCTGATCCAAATGACCTGGCCCAAACACGACGGAATTCACACCGGCTTCAGATAAAAGAGCTGCTTCGGTCCAAAACGGCAAATCCACGACATTGAACTGGTCCGCAAATACGGACCGAAAGGCGTCGATATTATGACACTCAAATGGCTTTAATCCGACAATTTGGTCAAGCTCGCAATCTGGCAATACCCGTTTGTGAATTTCGCGAATATCACTTTCGCGCTGAGCTATATCATCACCCGGTGGCGGCCTGAGCGAAAATTTCAGAGAAGCGGATGTCGGTATCACATTATAGGATCCATCCATCCGGATATCCCCGATATTAGTACAAAGTCCTTTATAGGGATCTTGCCCAAAATCTTTATATTGATCGCCATAATCTCCAATCGCGGCAGCCAAACGACTAATCTGTAAAAGCGGGGCAGGTGTTATATCTGCCAAGGAAGAATGCCCCCCAGGGCCAGAGGCCTCGATACTAAAGGCAATAATGCCTCTATGTCGACGCCCGACTTTGCTGCTTGTCGGCTCACAGACAATAGCCATAGGTGCATTACCATAGTGACCGCGGGCAATCGCGGCCGGCATGATTTCACTGCCATGTTCTTCATCACCTGAAAACAGGACCGCCACATTTTTCGGTTGAACCGTCCCTAAAGCGCCCAGAATACAGGCCGCCGCGCCTTTAATATCACTGGTGCCGAGGCCGATATATTTGTCACCGTCTTGGCGCAGGTCAAAAGGACTGGCCGTCCACCCATCGCCGTCCGGTACGGTATCAATATGCACATTGAGAAGTATTTTTGGCGTACCCCAGACCGCCAACACATAGCCGCTATCGGATTTACCGCGAGACCGCGGGGCCGTTTCGACAATGATTTGATCAGGTTTAAAGGCCTGAAAAGCCTCACCTAGAAATTTAACACAGGCTATTTCATCGCCCGTTCCGTTTCGCGTATCCATCGCCACCAGCTTGGAGAGCCATGAGAGTGTGTTTTGTAGTGTCTCAGAATGATTCATAATTTCCACTTAGTTTAGTCAACCCGGATTGTCACAATAAATCATTAGGGAAAAAATCATTAGGGAAACATTTACACTAATTATTGAGGGAAAATTATCCCTAATCATTGAACGAAAATTATATCTTAGCCGTTAAATCAGAAACGTAATTAACTTAACGCTTCGTTGGACAGGCGAACGAAAAAGGAATGTGGGGATAACAGTTGCGGCTAGTTGAGTCTTATACGCGTCTACTTCGATCTAAAAAAGGTGCAACGGCTATCGAGTTCGCTATGTTGGCCCCTATTTTGATCGCAGGAATCTTCGCGATCATAGAACTCAGTTATAAATCTTACCTACAGAGCGAACTTGACGAAAAAATGGTGGACATAGCCGCTATCATCGGTGTCAATAATTTTGATTCCGAAAATGTTCAAGATTTTACAACCGAACAATTTTGTCGATTTGTTGGAACAACATTTTTAAATTGTGAAGATATGGAAATTGGCGTGCAATGGATTTTGGATGACCCTTTCGAACATCGAAATAGTTCGATTATCGGACAATTTGACCTAGGCTGTCCCGATGATTTGCTAGTTTTGGAATTAAATTACCCGGTCAGCAACATTTTGCACCCTATTGCCATCGGCGATATAATCGAAAGGGATGGCCAAAATTATTATCGTAGTCGAGCGGTTATACGCAGAGAACCATTATTAGATGGGCTCGGAGGATGCTAGTGGCTTTATCTCATAATATGGTCTCCGAAATCTGTAGGGTCATCAAAACCTATAGCAGAAACCGTCAGGGCATAGCGGCTATAGAATTTAGTCTTATTTTTCCTATTTTCATTGCGCTTTTTTACGTCGTTGCCGAGTTTGCAAACTATAATATGATCAAACGCAGAGCTCAGCAATCCATCGATTACGCGACCGAATTTATTACCCGGGACAACGACAATAACCTAACCCGCGGTGAGAGGTTTGATGCATTGGATATTTGGAGTATCGTAAACCCAACCAGCCATTTATCCTTCAGTGCAGCAGAAGGGCGCCACACAAATGGTTTTGCGCGATCATTTGCCGGGGTGGAATTTAAAAGAACACCTGATGGATGTGATCCTGAGGATTGTAATTTTGAGCCGGAGGTCGTCTGGACATGGTCACATTCAAACAATCAAGGTGTTGAAACTCCTATTGAGATTAAGTGCTCCCTTAGCGTTGTCTCTAATGATTCAGAATTAGATGGTCGCTCCATTCCGGAAGGTATGCTCGGTCGAAGTGCTGTCATTATATCCGAGTACACCTATAGATATGTTCCAATATTTCCCAATATTTTATTTCAAGAACACGATATCAATGTGTCATCAATCCGCAAAACGCGCGGCGGCAATGTTGTCGGGCATACACACCGGTCAGCCACACAATGTTAAATGAAATACGTCAGGTTAAAAATGATCCCGTTTATTAAAAATTATAGAGATTCCCGCAAAGGAAACATATCAATTATATCCGGCGCAGGTATCACGGCTATTGCGATCGGTGCTGTATATGTCGTCGATTATGGTCTTTATGTACATTCAAAGCAGGAGCTCGCATCAGCAGCTGCCGCGGCGGCTTTGTCAGCGGCCAATGAAGCTCATATTTCTTATAAAGATCGGGAAGATATCGATCTGGAGCAGCTTATTATCGATACAGCCACAAATACATTTAACGCCCAAACAGGACACCTCAATTTCGCATCAGTATCTAATCTAGACGTAAAGCCGACGGTCATCAATAATGAGTTTACGGTGGACGTCAAATTTGACGCCCAATATCCGTCCATTGCGCCCGGCCTGCCCCGAAAAAAAATATATCATATTAACAATCGGCAAAGCGCGACAGTCAGTGCCGCCGCCTTTATCAGTGTTAATCTGGTCTTTGATGTATCTGCCTCCATGGGAGTTGGAGCAACAGTTGCCGATCAAGAAATCGTCAATACAATCGATAATTGCGCTTTTACCTGTCATATTGGAGCCAGCGGGCCCACTGACCCCAATTCTACATATGTGCAGGCCCGAAATGCTGGCGCTGATATGCGAATTGACGTCGCCCGCGAGGCCGCCATACATGCTGTAAACTCGATTGAAAACACCTTGGAACTGGAAGACCAGGTCGCCTTTGGTATTTATACCTTCGACAATGAATTGAACACCATTATGGAATCCGTTGATGCGGACGCCGTCAATTTTGACGCCGTCGAAACCGCAATCGAGGATAATATTTTCATGAATACGATTGGCGGTGGTACCAATATGACGGAAGCTATCCATGACATAAAAGCCTCTCTTCCTGTCAGTGGAAGTGGAAGAATACCCTCAGAGCGTATTCAATATATTGTTGTTTTAACAGACGGCGTGGAGGGTACACTCGCATATGGTCCGAGTAAATTTTTTGATGGCAATAGGACAATCAATGGAACTAATTTGGTGCCACCGTCTAACCCGCAATTCGACCCGAACAACCCGGCTTACCGACATAATCCAACCGCGTCCGCCATATCTTACGCAATGAGCTCCACTTTTTGTGATTCTTTCAGAGCTGATGGTACGAACTTATATTTTATTCATACAGAATATTTGATACCAACATTAGGTAGTATCGGTGGAGCCGCGCGAAGCACTTTTAATTTTATCGGAGATACATTAAACGACGTCATAACTCAGCGCTTTGAAACTTGCGCGGGCGGTGATCAAAACAATGTCATTACAGCCAGTGATCCGGATGAGATCAATCAAGGCTTTGGTCGCCTTTTGCAGGAGCTGAGCTCACCTTTGCGTATCTTCAATAACTTCAGAAGAACCTAGTATAAGCCACCGCCTAAAAATATAGTGGCGGATTTAAATCAAAATTTAAAGTAGTACAATGTACTATTCAATTGCAACTGTGAGTATTTACCTGTAGTGTTTTAAACAGGATGGAAGACACCTTACTAGTTTCAGCGAAAAAGCTTAACGCCTGTCATATTCGAATGGCCCGTGTTGGTGTCAATCTCAGTATAGGGGAACTTGCTGAATTAGCAGACATGAATAAAGCGACTATTGTGAGAATCGAGGCGGGCGAATCGGTTCGTGATACATCGTTAAATACCGTCAGATCTGTATTGGAAGACAAAGGTGCAATATTCTGGCGTTACAAGCCTTCAAATAAAATTGTGATTAGCATAAACGAAGATTAAGCTTTAATAATGTAATAAATTTTAAGGGGAAATTTTCTATGCATATGATCTCTTATGTTTCCAACACGATGGTATCACCCCACCTCATTAAAGATGAGATGGTCGATATTGTGAGATCCGCACATGTGAGGAATAAGAAATCAGATGTCACGGGCGCATTATTCTTTGAAAATAATCACTTTTTTCAAATCCTAGAAGGAAAAGAAGAAAATTTAAGGGATATTTTCCGCTCTATCGAAAAAGATACTCGGCACAGCCGGATTACGAAACTCATTGATCAACCTGTTCCCGAACGCAGCTTTAAAGATTGGTCTCTTGAGACATTTTATATCGATAATCCGGAAATAATAAATCCAACAACACTCAAATTATTACGCGAAATCTATGTGCTAAACTTCGGGGTTAGCGCCTCTGGTCTCCTTGGGTTTGTTAAAAAAATGATCGACGAGATGGATACTTTCAAAATTTCTCGAGATTTAGATCTTTTATAAAAAATCCGATTGATGCGCAATTCATGGCGTAACACCTAATCTCCATTCTGATCCGGGACCCAATTCTGTAGTCCATGGCAACAGAAGCAAATTTTTAGCTAACCTTTTTCATTGAAAATTTAAGGTCTTTTGACTATATGTAGCGGGCTGGCTTGCCAGCTATGACGATAAACGCGCATGTAATAAGCGGACTGGACCCGGGGGCGGTACCCGGCGGCTCCACCACAAATACTCATTCAGGTGAGTATTTCTGATGGGGCCGAAATAGGATCGACAGACGTCTAAAGATGTTAGCTTTCGTTCGGATGGGTATCGTTAAATGCCCGATCATAGTAATTGCAAATGACAATTCTACTGAAGAGTTTGCTCTAGCTGCGTAAGCAGTGCGAGAAAATTCGCTTTTAACTCCTAGGCCTTCAGACGCCTAGGCGGGCTCCGGAGGGCAGCTGGCAACAGAAGCCCTTCACTTTACTCTCCGCCCAAACAGGCCTGATATTGAGCTTTACTATCTCGGTTAAGCCCCAAGATAGGATCATGTTTAAATGCATAATCGGTGACCAAAACCGACGCCGGCGCGACACTTTTTTTCATGTTCTGACGCGATGGCCACGCCAATACAGGTATACCCACTCGATCCAGCGAGTTCACGACGTGTCGATCATAAGGCCCTTTCCCTAACCAGGCCGTCATATTTTTTTCTTTAACGCCGGCAGACTTTAAATCGCTGACATCATCCATGTCTCGAATGCTCACAGACAAGAGCATTTCTGGTGCTAGCTTTGCCAGACGTCGGGCCTGTTTGTTATTATAAGCAATCAGAATAACTTGGTCAGCCATGCCCCCGTCTCTTATCAGCTTAATAACAGTTTCATATTTGGCAGAAGATTTAAAATCTATCTCAAGATAGATTTTGTCTTTCGCGACTAACAATATCTCTTCAAGCTTCACGGGGCGGTCTGACGTTACTTTCCCTTTAGTGTCATGTAAGAGTATTTTCTCCGTATCGCTCCAACGTGACGAAGCTACAGCTCCTCGACCTGTCGATTTCTCGTCCCAAACACCATCGTGATAGAGGATATGTGTCCCGTCTTTCAAACCTGCGACATCGACTTCCGCCAATAATGTCCCATGTTTGATGAGAGCCAATAGAGAGCTTTTGGAATTTTCGGCAAAGCCCTCCCCTTTTGAAACGCCGCGATGCCCCGCGATAAAAGCGGCGTCTTTCGGCAGGCAATCAAATTGTTTTCGTAAAGGATAGGCCGCCGAGAAGATATCCTCAGCAATGACAATATTATCATTTCGATCAACAGGCTCGACCGTCTGTTTACAGGCTGTCAAAGCCAGCAAAGCCGTTAAAAATAAATAGCGCATATATTATTCCGGGACGGGAAACCCGCGGTCCCGCATCAGGGCGGAAATATCTGCGTCTCGGCCCCGGAATGAACGATACGCATCAGCCGGGTCCATGGCATTACGCGGCGCAAATAAATATTTCACCAGCTTACCGGCCGTCTCCTTGTCATAAAACCCGCCAGGGCTTTCAGAAAATGCTTCAGCCGCATCCGAGGTCAGAACATCCGCCCACATATAACCGTAATAGGCGGTGGCATACCCTTCTCCGCTAAAGACATGACCAAAATGCGTCGAGCGGTGTCGCATAGGAAGCTCTTTGGGCATACCCAGAGCCGCTAATGTCTCGCGCTCAAAGGCATCCGGCTCGATCAGTTCCGGGTCTGTCGTGTGATATTTCATATCCATTAGGGCCGAAGCCAGATATTCCGTTGTGGCAAAACCTTGGTTAAATGTCGCCGCCGACTTGATCTTCTCAACCAATTCCGACGGAATGGGCTTGCCCGTTTCCGCATGTAATAAATATTGATCTGTCACCTTATCGGTAAGCAACCAACGCTCAAGGAGTTGCGATTGAAACTCGGTATAATCGCGTACGCCACTATGTGAACTGGGGTAAGCCACATCAGCCGCTAGGAAATGCAGCGCATGCCCAAACTCGTGAAAGAAAGTTTCCGCATCATCCCAGGATATTAAGACTGGCTCGCCCGGCGCGCCTTTGATAAAATTGGAATTATTGGAAGACAGCACATTGGTCTTGCCGTCATAGGTCGTATATTCGCGGTAAAAAGTCGCCCAAGCACCTGAGCGTTTTCCGTCACGCGCAAACGGGTCGAGATACCACAGCCCAATATGATCCCCTGAAGACTTCCTTTTAACCTCCCAGACATTCACATCTTCGTGGAAAACCGGAACCTTTCCTTTTTCAATCGGCCTAAATTCAAAATCAAACAATTCATCAGCGACCATAAACATGGCTTGCGTAAGATTATCCAGTTGAAGATATTGTTTCACTTCGTCCGAGTTGAGATCGTAACGCTCTTGGCGGACCTTCTCCATATAGAAACGATAATCCCAAGGTGCGATCTTGATATAGGCCTCTTCTGCGTCAGCCATGGCTTGCATATCAGCGACTTCTTCGGCGACACGAGCAATTGCGGCCGGCCAGACTTTTTCCATAAGATCCATGGCTTTTTCAGGAGTCTTGGCCATACGGTCGCCCAGACGCCAGACAGCATAATTTTCAAAGCCAAGTAATTCTACGCGTTCATCACGCAGCTTTAAAATCTCCGCAATGACGGCATTATTATCATATTCATCGCCATTATCGCCGCGGTTATAATAATTCTCCCATATCTTTTGCCTTAACGCGCGATTGGTGGAATATTTCAGGAAGGGGTCCATAGAAGAGCGTGTGTTTTTGATCACCCATGTGCCATCATCTTTCGCAATGGAATTTACAAAAGCCTCGGGCAAACCATCAAGATCCTGTTCTCCTAAAACGGTGTTATAGTTTTCCTCATCATGGAGTACATTGTTGCTAAACTTCGTATAAAGTTCCGCTAACCTTTGATCGATCTCCGCATAACGTTTCTTCTTTTCGTCATCAAGCTTGGCTCCATCGCGAACCAAACCTTCATAACGCAATTTAACCATACGCTGTTCTTCCGCCGTTAAGTTTTCCATAGCGGCGCTATCATTATAAACGGCTTCTATGCGAGCAAACAGTGCCGCATTTTGCGTAATCTGGCTGGAAAAGGCGGATAGTTTAGGCGCCATTTCTTGCTGGATAGCACGAAATTCTGGCGAGGAATTATTGGATGACCATATACCCCAATAGGAAAAAATACGGCCTAAATCTTCTCCGGATTTCTCTAGAGGAATAATCGTATTTGCAAATGTGGGTGCATCCGTTTGCGCCGTAATCTGATCAATTTCAGCAAGTGAACGTTGCATGCCCCATTCAAGCCCCGGCTTGAGATCACCAAGCGAAACGCTGTCAAAAGCCGGGACGCCTTGATAAGGTCCGGTCCAAGGAGCTAAAACGCTATTAGCAGGCAACTCAACCTTATCGAATGCGAATTCCTTTGCGCTTTGATTGGGCTGGCAGGCGGTTAGACAAAAAAGGAGAGTTGTTGTCAGTAGTGTTTTTTTCATAAGGGGGTCTCCGACACTCAAGTGTTTCTTTAATAGAGTTTTATCTGTTGCCAGTCTCTAGACTGAAATAACCAGATGCGTCAACGAACCGATATAAATTAGCAGAAATGATCCGTAAAATTTGATAGTACCCACCAAAATTTCAATCGGAAGTATCAAATTTTATTTCCCTTTAATGAGACCTGACCACCATTTCTTTCCCCTCTTGATTGAATGGTTTTCTATTTTTCTGTTTATACGATATACAGCATCCCACACTATGGGGGAGCGCTAAATGCGAAATTCTTGGTTATACATCTGTTTTCTGATTACGGTTTTTCTGGGGTTAACAGCGCACACAAAAGTAGACAGCCCGGAAAATTCCGATCCGCTCTCCAGCTCAACGTTTGACGCATTCAAGCTACGCAATATCGGCCCGGCTCTCATGTCCGGGCGGATTGCCGACATTGTCATCGTTCCAGATCATCCGGCAACGTGGTATGTTGCTGTTGGCTCAGGCGGGGTTTGGAAAACTGAAAATGCCGGTACAACTTGGACGTCCTTATTTGATGGTCAAGGTTCCTATTCAATCGGCTCCCTTGGATATCATCCGGATATTCCCAATACGATTTGGGTTGGCACAGGCGAAAATCACGGAGGACGCCACAATGGATTTGGTGACGGCATTTACAAATCGGACGACGGTGGTGCTAGCTGGGAGAAGAAAGGCCTCGAAGCATCTGAGCATATTTCGAAAATTATTATTCACCCAGACGACCCGGATACGCTCTGGGTTGCGTCTCAAGGCCCATTATGGTCTCCTGGCGGAGAACGTGGTGTTTTCAAAACAACCGATGGCGGGGAAACCTGGGAGAACACCTTGGAGATCGGCGAATTTACGGGCGCAACAGACCTCCTGATTGATCCTCGAAATCCCGATCGATTATATGCAGCCATGTGGCAACATCACAGAACAGTAGCAGCCTATGTGGGCGGCGGACCCGAAAGCGGTTTGTGGAAATCCGAAGATGGTGGTGAGACATGGTCTGAGCTCACGACAGGACTACCTGAAGGCAATATGGGCAAAATAGGTATGGCCATATCCCCTATGCAACCCGACGTAATTTACGCGGCTATAGAGCTTGACCAACGCGAAGGCGGAACCTGGAAATCGACCAATCGCGGCGCCAGCTGGGAAAAACTCTCGGACACGGTTAGTGGCGGAACGGGCCCGCATTATTACCAAGAACTATATGCAAGCCCGCATTACTTTGACCGGATTTATCTTGTCTCCAACACCTCGCAAATCTCCAATGATGGCGGCAAAACATGGAGCAACTTAAACAATGAATATAAGCATGTGGATGACCATGCCATTGCCTTTCGCCCAGATGATCCCGACTATATTATGTTTGGTTCAGACGGCGGACTTTATGAAAGCTATGACCATGCGAAAACCTGGCGGTTCATAAATAACCTTCCTATCACACAATTTTACAAATTAGCCGTTGATGATGCTGAACCTTTTTACAATGTGTTCGGCGGCACTCAGGACAACAACACCCAAGGCGGACCATCCAGAACAGATAACCGGCACGGCATCCGAAATCAGGATTGGTTTATCACGCTCTTCGGCGACGGCCACCAACCGGCAACAGAACCCGGCAATCCTGACATTGTTTATTCGCAGTGGCAGCAAGGCAACCTATCTCGTGTTGATCGCATTACCGGCGAGATTGTTTACGTCAAACCTCAACCGGCTCTGGGCGATCCCGTTGAGCGGTGGAATTGGGACGCTCCAATCTTAGTAAGCCAGCATGAGCCGAAACGACTTTATTTCGCCTCACAACGCGTATGGCGATCTGATGATCGGGGTGACAGTTGGACAGCCATTTCAGGTGATTTGACACGTGATGAAAATCGTCTGGAACTACCTATACAAGGCAAACAGTGGAGTTGGGAGGCTGGCTGGGATATTTATGCCATGTCGCAATATAATACGATCACCTCTTTGGGCGAGTCGCCTCTTAATGAAGACCTCATATATGTCGGCACGGATGACGGCGTTATCCAAGTCACAGAAGATGGCGGGGAGAACTGGCGACGACTGGATGTGGGTCGATTACCGGGTGTTCCTGACACCGCTTTCGTGAATGATATTCGCGCCGACTTATTTGACGAGGACACAGTCTATATCGCGCTTGATAATCACAAGTTTGGTGACTACGCGCCATATCTCCTCAAGAGTACAAATCGCGGACAAAGCTGGAAAAAAATAACGGGCGATCTTGAAGGCCGAAACCTTGTTTGGCGGATCGTTCAAGACCATGAGAATCCTGATCTTTTATTTACGGCCACTGAATTTGGTTTGTTCTTTACCTTGAATGGCGGTGAAAAATGGATTGAACTTACAGGTGATGCACCAACAATTTCTTTTCGTGATGTAACAATCCAGCGTCGTGAGAATGACCTCGTTGCGGCGAGTTTCGGCAGAGGCTTTTTTATCGTCGATGACATATCGCCTTTAAGATCGCTCACGGAAGACAGTCTCAAAGAAGAGGCTCTTCTATTTCCGGGACGCAAAGCCTTATGGTATTTAGAGCAGCATCCTCTGTCCTTCTCTGAAGGCGGGTCACAGGGCCACGGCTATTTCCGTGCGCCCAATCCACCTTTTGGAGCAAACTTCACCTATTATCTCGCTGAAGATATCAAGTCTCTCAAAGACCTTCGCCTCGAAGCCGAGAAACCCCTTATAGAAGAAGGTAAAGACACACCGATTCCGGGCTTTGATGTCATTACGAAAGAACTTCAAGAAAGCGCGGCTGCTATTTGGCTGACAGTCAAAGATGAGGACGGCAATGTTGTACGCCGTTTGAAAGGGCCCGTTAAAAAAGGCTTCCACCGCGTAAATTGGGATTTGAGATATCCGGATAGAACAATCGTTACCGCGCCTGGAAATACCGAAGACGATGATGAACCAACTGGCTTTCTAGTCGCCCCGGGCAATTATACTGTCTCCCTGTCTAAACAGGTTCGCGGCGAAACAACATTGCTTGTCGAAGATAAACCCTTCCTAGTAGAGCGTTTACGTGATGGCGCTCTTCCGCCGCAAGCCGATGCAATTGAATTCCGGGAAGACATTGCCGAATTTGACCGGATCGTGAAAGCGGCTGGTGCAGGATTAAATGAGCTTAAAGGCAAAGTCACCACCCTTAAGATTGCAACACAACGCGCCATAGATGGTGACCTGGATGCACTCCAAAGTGACTGGCATGCTATTAACGCAGAAACCAATGCACTGGATGAAATGTTTAATGGAAACGTTGCAAAGAATATAATCCGTGAGCGTCAGGTGCCGACCGTAAGCGACCGCCTACGGGTTATAATGCTAAACTTGGGTAACTCAAATTACGGACCCACACAAACCCACAGGGATCAGTATGAATATGCCCTAGAGGAGTTTGAAGAAATCCGGACCCGTATTAAAACATTGGGAGAAATAACCATACCGGCATTTGAACAAGATCTTGTTGACGCGGGAGCACCTTGGGTGTCAGGAGGTGTGATCCCATAGGAGTATCGCTTAAGCTTCATGAAGATCAACCTCAAACGTCTTTTAAGACAAGTCCATTACTGGTTATCATTAGCCGTATTAGTACCGGCAGGCATAATATTTTTTGCCGGTATTTTTCTCATGTTGAAAAAGGATGTAGCTTGGATTCAACCGCCTACTATTCAAGGGGCTGTCTCTAATCAACGTCCGCAAATCAGCTTTGAACAAATGCTCGAGACAAGCCGCCTGATTAAAGATGCACAAATCAGTGAGTGGTCTGATATTGACCGTATAGATGTGAGAACTGACAAAGGCATCGTAAAAGTCAGAGCCAAGTCCGGTTGGGAAATCCAAATAGACTCCTCCAATGGACAGGTTCTGAATACCGCTTATCGGCGCTCAGACTTTATCGAAAGTATTCATGACGGGTCATTTTTTGCGAAATGGGTCAAGCGTTATATCTTTTTACCCACAGGCATATTACTCATCATCATGTGGGGGACAGGCATCTATCTCTTCTTGCTTCCGAGATTTAAGAAGCGAAAACCTAAGCGCATGCCGAATACCACACGATAGCAAAAGACGCCTCACATTCATCTCATTGATTTACAGGAAAGATTCTGGCATGTGATTCACATGGAAATGATACAGAATTTTGATGTACAAGGTGGCCCGGACTATGGACGGAAAAACCTTCCCAAGCTGCGCAAAGCCTTAAGTGACCTTAGCTTAGACGGCTTTCTTATTCCGCATGAAGATGAATATAACAATGAATATCTCCCGGATTGTAATGAGCGTTTAATGTGGGTCAGTGGTTTCACTGGTTCAGCAGGCGCTGCGATTGTGATGACGAATAAAGCTGCCGTCTTTGTGGATGGTCGATATACGCTGCAAGTTGGAGCCCAGGTGGATGAGAGCTTATTTGAATTTAAAAGACTTGAGCAAAATGGTGTCACGGAATGGCTGACCGAAAACGTTAGCTCCGGCCAATCAATTGGCTATGATCCACGCCTGCACAGCCCGGCCAGTTTGAAGCGATTAAAAGCTGCCATTGAAAAAGCGGGTGGCTCGCTTAAAGCGCTTGATCAAAACCCTATCGATGACGCGTGGTACGATCGACCTGCCCCGCCGGTCACGCCAGTCGTCATTCAGCCCCTCGACTATGCTGGTGTGCCGCACGCCGATAAAAGAGCTTTGATTGCCGAGGTCCTTCTGGAAAAAAATGCGGACGCAGCACTTATCACCTCTCCTGCCTCCATCGCCTGGCTTTTAAACATTCGCGGCGGTGATGTCATGTGCACTCCCTTGCCCTTATCTACCGTCATCTTGAAGGCTGATGGACAGGCCGAGCTTTACATCAATCCCGATAAAATCAATGACCAAGTCAGATCGCATTTGGGAAATGCCGTCTCAATTTTCCTAGAGGACGAAATTGAAACCGGGTTAAAGTCCCTCTCCGGTCAAAAAGTTATAGTTGATCCTAGCACAAGCTCGTCATGGTATTTTGAACAATTAAAAAGCGCACACGCCCAAGTCATCGAAACCATGGACCCGGTGGCACTCCCTAAGGCCAAGAAAAACACCACGGAAATAAAGGGCACGTCTGAGGCCCATCGTCGTGACGGGGCGGCTGTTACCAATTACCTACACTGGCTCGATACAGAAGCGCAAAGCGGTCAGTATGATGAAATTAATGCTGCGCAAAAGCTCGAAGAGTTTCGTCACGCCACAGGTCAGTTAAAGGACTTGTCCTTTGAAACCATATCCGGAGCCGGCTCTAACGGGGCGATTGTCCATTACCGCGTCAGTAAGGCGACGACAAAAAAGCTCTCAAAAGGCAGCTTATTTCTTGTCGATAGTGGGGGCCAATATGTTGACGGGACAACGGATATCACGCGAACAATTCCCATTGGAGAGCCGGCGCAGGAAATGAAAGAGCGTTTCACGCTGGTCCTTAAAGGTCATATTGCATTAAGCGCCGTAAGCTTCCCAAAAGGTACAACAGGCAGCAATCTAGACGTTCTCGCCCGTATGGCGCTTTGGAGCCAAGGTCTCGATTATGATCACGGCACAGGTCACGGTGTCGGTGTTTTCCTCGGTGTGCATGAAGGTCCGCAACGTATCTCAAAAGCGCCAAATAACATCAAGCTTGAGCCCGGTATGATTGTCTCAAACGAGCCTGGATATTATAAAACGGACGGATACGGCATCCGCATAGAAAATCTGCAATATGTAACCCCTGCAACAGATATTCCCGGCGGAGAACGCCCCATGTTAGGTTTTCAATATTTGACGCTTGCGCCTATCCACAAAGACTTGATTGTCAAAGATATGCTTTCAGCTGATGAAACAAGCTGGCTCAATGCCTATCATGCCGATGTCCTCAAACAGATTTCTCCACGGGTTGACAGTGAGGTTCAAGCATGGCTTGAGACAGCCTGCGCGCCAATTTAGATTCTGGACGAGCCTCATGACGAAAAAAAACGGCCTAACCTATGCCGATGCAGGTGTATCTATTGATACGGGCGACGCCCTTATATCCCGCATTAAACCGCACGCGAAATCAACAAGCCGACCCGGCGCCGATGTGGCACTTGGCGGGTTTGGCGGAGCCTTTGATCTGAAAGCAGCCGGATTTAAAGATCCTGTCTTGGTCTCAGGCACGGACGGCGTCGGGACCAAGCTCCGTATTGCGATAGAGACAGGTCTCCTTAACACGGTTGGCATAGATTTGGTTGCCATGTGTGTGAATGACATTTTGGCTCAAGGCGCTGAGCCTCTCTTTTTCCTGGACTATTTCGCGACAGGTAAACTTGAAAATGACAGCGCCGAGGCCGTCATCTCAGGCATCGCCGAGGGGTGCCGTCAGGCCGGCTGCGCCCTTATCGGCGGCGAGACAGCTGAGATGCCCGGCATGTATGACGGCAAAGATTTTGATCTGGCCGGGTTTGTAGTGGGCGCGGCAGAACGTGGCCAACTTCTTCCCGATACAGACAAAATGAAATCAGGGGATATATTGATCGGCCTGAGCTCATCCGGTCCGCACTCCAATGGCTACTCTCTTATCCGTAAAGTCGTCGAAATATCCGGTCTAAAATGGAGTGATCCAGCGCCATTTTCGCCAGAACAAAGCGTGGCGGAAGCCCTGCTAACCCCAACACGCATCTATATAAACTCTATTCTACCGCTCATTCGACAAGGCCTCATCAAAGGTGTCGCCCATATCACGGGAGGCGGCCTGACCGATAACACGCCGCGTATGCTGCCGGATCAGCTAATACCGCAATTTGACATACAAGCCTGGGAACGCCCGGATGTGTTTAAGTGGCTTCAAGAGACAGGCGGCATCGCTGAAGCAGAAATGCAGCGCGCGTTTAATTGCGGCATCGGGCTTGTGTTGGCCGTTGATGAAACGGATATGATGCCCGTATTAGACGCATTGTCCGAAACCGAGGAGACGCCTTACGTCATCGGGCAGCTCATTAACGCCTGATGGACAAGGTTCGTACGGCTATTCTAATTTCAGGCCGCGGCACCAATATGGTCGCCCTCGCCGAAGCGGCTACGGCAAAAGACTATCCCGCTGAGATTGTCACGGTCTTGTCTAATCGTCCTGATGCAGCGGGTATTTTAAGAGCGGAAAGCTTGGGCATCAAAGCCACCTGCATTGACCATACAGATTTTAAGACCCGCATATCTTTCGAGCAGGCCTTACACCAATATCTCAAAGACCAAGACGTTGAGCTTATATGCTGCGCGGGGTTTATGCGGGTTTTAACCGGATGGTTTGTGTCGCGATGGGACGGACGGCTTTTAAATATTCACCCATCGCTACTGCCTAAATATAAGGGCTTGCACACTCATCAACGAGCGCTGGATAACGGTGACATTGAACATGGCTGCACCGTGCACTTTGTAACAGAAGAGCTCGATAGCGGCGCCATCATCGCCCAAGAGCGTATGAAAATTTTGTCCAATGATACGGCTGATACACTTGCGAGACGCCTTCTCATCATTGAAAACAAGCTCTATCCTGAAGCGCTTAGGACAGCAGCTGAATCTCTGATAACGACCGAAAATCTATAAGCCTCTCTTAACTATAGGTTTCA
>CAZPLJ010000006.1:53971-68794 GCA_964587545.1 uncultured Caulobacterales bacterium
ACATCGTAAATTGGTTTTTTGATCATGTGGGCGTAATGATAAGTGTAACTTACTTGGGCCGGTGTTTTCACCGGCCTTTTTTTTGAGTTTTTTTGCCTTCGTCTAACCGACAATCTCGTCTTCTGAGAAGAATTGCGCAATTTCGACAATAGCCGTTTCGGGGGCGTCTGATCCGTGAACCGTATTGGCATCAATGGACTTAGCGAATTCAGCACGGATAGTCCCGGCATCCGCCTCAGACGGGTTTGTGGCTCCCATCACTTCGCGGTATTTCGCAATAGCGCCTTCGCCTTCAAGAACCTGAACCACGACCGGCCCGGATGTCATGAAAGACACAAGGTCATTGTAAAAAGGACGCTCTTTGTGAACAGAGTAAAACTCGCCAGCCTGTTCCGATGTGAGCTGCAAGCGCTTTTGCGCCACAATACGTAAACCAGCCTCTTCGATCTTGGCGTTAACAAGACCTGTGATGTTACGCTCTGTCGCGTCGGGTTTAATAATAGAAAATGTACGTTCCAGTGCCATGTCAGTCTCCATGTGGCCTAATCAAATTTGGCGCTCCTTAACGGGCAGATTGACCTCTGGCAAGCCAGAACAATACACCAAGCATGATTGGAACTGTAATTTCTAGATACATCAAAAATTGAAATAGCGCTTCCGGGCGGCCAACTGACACCCAGGATAAAAGTCTGGCCAAACCACCCATGAAGAAAATAGCGAGCAATAAGGGTATATGATGGCCTGAATTTGGGAAATTTCGCCCTGCCCGTAAAACGAAACATCCAAAAACCAGAAAGAATACAGAATAAAACCTAAGCTCACTATCGCTATCCACGGAGCTAAGATCAGGCGAAAGTGGGTCAGCCCAAACAAATCCTAATAAATATGTGCATATCTCGCCGAGCGTTTGCGCGCCTAGGAATATCATTCCCAAGGCAATAAGACAGATACCCGCACCAAAAAGCATAAGTAAGTTCTTTAATAAAGCCACCATAGCCTAGACTAAATCACCAGAGCGTCCTAAGCCACGCGGCAAATCGTTTCGTATTATGCTTCATATTAATGATCTAACATATCGCATTGAAGGCCGTCCTTTATTTGAACAGGCCACGCTCGCCATCTCGCAAGGGATGAAAATGGGGCTTGTGGGTCGTAATGGTACCGGCAAGTCCACATTGTTTCGATTGATCAAAGAAGAGATATCCCCGGATGATGGTAGCGTAAATTTACGCAAAGGCGCGCGCCTCGGTGTGGTTGACCAAGAAGTCCCCTCCGGCCCGCAAAGTCTGCTCGAGACGGTACTCGCAGCTGACACCGAACGCAGCGCTCTCTTAAAGGAGGCTGAGACAGCGACCGATCCCACACGCATTGCCGACATCCATACACGCTTGTCCGATATTGATGCGTATTCGGCCGAGGCCCGCGCCGGATCAATCCTGTCCGGATTAGGGTTTTCAGGTGAAGATCAGCTCAAGCCTTGCGCTGATTTCTCCGGTGGTTGGCGTATGCGGGTCGCGCTCGCCGCCATGCTCTTTGCCAAGCCGGATTTGCTCTTGCTTGATGAGCCGACCAACTATCTCGATGTCGAAGGTGCCGTCTGGCTTGAGAGCCATATCCGGACCTATCCGGGCACAGCCTTAATCATTTCTCATGACCGGGATTTCCTCAATCGGGCCGTGACGCATATCGCCCACCTTCGAGCTCGCAAACTCTATAGCTACACTGGCGGCTATGATAATTTTGAACGCCAACTTCGCGAGCAACAGCGCCTGTCTATGGCCTTGCGTGACAAACAGGAAGATGAGCGCCGCCGCCTCGAAGCCTTTGTTACCCGTTTCAAAGCCAAAGCATCAAAAGCCAAACAGGCACAAAGCCGGGTCAAGCGGCTTGAGAAAATGAAGCCTGTCGCGACCATTATTGATGACCCCATTCCTCCCATTGATATCCCCTCTCCCGAGCGCGCCCTCTCGCCGCCCATTATACGCTTTGATGATGTGAAGCTTGGCTATGAAGAAGAGGTCACGGTTTTAAGATCGCTCAACCAGCGCATCGACCCCGATGATAGGATTGGCCTCTTGGGGAAAAATGGCGAAGGTAAATCGACCTTTGCCAAGGCGATTATGGGGCTGCTGACCCCGCAAGACGGATTTATCAAACGCCATAAGAAAATGACCATTGGCTATTTTGCGCAACATGAGATTGACGCGCTTAACCCCTTACAAAGCGCCTATGATCATGTCGTGGATTTAATGCCAGACGCTACAGAAGCCCAGCGCCGCGCGCGGCTTGCCCGCTTCGGCCTGGGGCATGAGAAATCGGAAACGGCTGCGGGGAACTTATCCGGCGGAGAGAAAGCCAGACTTCTCTTTTCCTTGATTAGCTTTCATGCCCCGCATCTCTTGGTGTTAGATGAACCGGCCAACCATCTCGACATGGATAGCCGGGCGGAGCTGATACACGCGCTCAATGGATTTGAAGGCGCAGTCCTGATCATTAGCCATGACCGTAATTTGCTAGAGTCGGTCGTTGATCGGTTATGGCTGGTCGACAAAGGCTCGGTTGCCACATTCGAAGGATCGCTTGAAGAATATCGTCAGTTCCAGCTTGAGAAATCAAAGCCTCCCCGAAAAGCCAAAAATGAGGGTGCCGTCAACGCCAAAGCCCAACGCAAAGCCGCGGCTGATGCGCGTGCCAAACTATCCCCGCTTAAAAAGGCCGCCGAGAAAATCGAAGACAAAATCGTCGACGCTCGCATGGACATAAACGGCATAGATAATCAGCTATCCGATACGGACCTATTTGCTGAGCACCCCGACAAAGCTCTTACGCTTAGCCAAGACCGCGCCAAGCTTGAAAAACAAATTGAAACATTAGAGGAAGAGTGGTTGGAAGCGCTTGAGATTTATGAAACGGCGAAAGCAGCAGCCGGCGTTTAAAGACATCTGTAGGCTTATTCGCCAAATAATCCCTAAATCACGACCCTTAAATCACGACAACGTGAAATCTTAGCTGAACTAAATATGATAAAAACACCCAACACGCTCAACAGGGGAGTATTATGAAACAGCTCATCACATCATTGTTAGCCATAACAGCCATCGGGATTACAGCCTGTTCACAAGCAGAGTCGCCTAACACGCAAAGCTCAAAGGCCGTCAACACAATTGAAACAAAAACTAAAGCCGTGCTTATCTATGCGGATTGGTGTGGAAGCTGTAAAACCCTTGATCCTAAAATCAATGAGGTAAAGTCAAAGGAGACTATCCCTGGATTGGAATATGTCACTTTAGATTTCACGGATAAAAAAGCCGAGAATTTTTATAAGCAAGCCGAAGCCGCAGGCGTCCGCGAAGCCGTGGAGACTTATCTTGCTGGTAAAATTAAAACGGGTCAGCTTGTTCTTGTTGATATGGACGATCAAAAAGTGCTTGGCAAAGTTACCAAGACGTTTGAACATTCCGAAATTATCACGGCTTTAACTGAAGCTGTATCGGCCTCTTGATTTTAAAAAGTTGAAAACGGCTTAGGGAAACAATGAACTTATAGCAATTCAGCGTAAGGTATTCATTCGTTGAGACCCATGAAGCGGCAAAAGCCGCGGCGGTGGTTTAAGCAGACCGTCCGCTTATGCCTTACGACGTCACTAAACCCGCCAACCTCAAAAAAGAACACCCATATCTTCGGGTTTATATTCAAGCAGCTCATCATGGCGGCCATCTTTAATCTTGGACGCCCATTCAGGGTCTTTGAGTAAAGCCCGGCCTACAGCTACCAAATCAAACTCACCGCGATCCATCCGCTCTAACAAACCGTCTAGGTTCGCCGGTTGAGATGTCTCGGCTTTCACCAAGGCATTGACAAAATCACCAGACAGACCCACCGACCCGACAACAATAGTGGGCTTGCCCGATAGCTTTTTAACCCAGCCTGCTAGATTCAAGTCAGAGCCTCCAAATTCAGCTTCCCAGAAACGACGGGTTGAGCAGTGAAAAATATCAACCCCCGCATCCGCGAGCAAACCTATAAAAGCCTCCAACTCATAGGGCGTCTTGGCCAGTTTGGCTGTGTAGTCCTGCTGCTTCCATTGTGACCACCGCAAGATAAGCGGCATGTCTTCGCGCATATGTTTTTTGACCTCACTGATCACGTCATGGGCAAACCGCGTGCGTTCCAGAAAATCGCCCCCATATTTATCTTCTCGCTTATTCATCACATCCCAGAAAAACTCATCAATGAGATAACCATGGGCGCCGTGAATTTCCATTGCGTCAAACCCCATGCTGGAGGCCTGAGCTGCCGCGCGTCCATAGGACATGATCATATCAGCTATGTCGCTATCGCTTGACGCTTTCGCCACCTGCTTACCGCGATGGGTGATACCCGAAGGACTATCTGACGGCGCGTCCGGATTAGGACCTGTGCCGGGCTTACGCATTAAGCCTTCATGCCAGATTTGCGGCGCAATCCGTCCACCCGCTCCGTGTACAGACTTCAGCACATTACCCCAGCCCTCTAACGCATCTTTTTTATAAAAATTGGGAACGTTTGGCGTCCCCGTTGCGCCAGCGCGGTCAGGCGGCGTACCTTCCGTGATAATCAGTCCGACATCGGCTGCCGCCCGGCGGGAATAATAATCAATAACATTTTGGCCCGGAACACCTCCCGGAGAAAAACTCCGCGTCATAGGCGCCATAACGATACGGTTTGGTAGCTCTAGGCCTTTGCATTTAAATGGCGTAAATAATGGATTTGTCATGCCTAAAACTAGAGGCAGATGCATAGTCTTACAAGGCAAAACTTAAATTCTCAATTGCGTAATACGTACGGCTTTGTTAAGGCGTTAAAAACGCCCAAATCAACTATTCGCTCGAAAAACAAATACTCGAAAAATCAAAAAAAAGTGAGATCGATGTTTATAGCCGCCACTTTTCAACTCGTTTACAGGGTCTCATGATTTTGAATCTGAAAAGACTCACGAGCGTGTGTGCTCTGGCTATGTTAGCGGCTTGTAACTCGGCAGATCATATTTCAATCTCCGGATCTACAACCGTTTTGCCCGCTGTGTCTAAAACCGCCGATAGCTATAGTATGGACACGGGAAAGGCGGTCGTCGTTAATGCCGGCGGCTCAGGCAGCGGCTTTAACCAACTCGCCGAAGGACAAACAGATATCGGTATGATGTCGCGTGACATCACGGCTGATGAAAAAGCGCAATTTCCTGACGTTAAGTTTACCCCCATCGCGATTGGGCGGGATGCTGTGGCACCCGTCATATCCTCAGAGATTTATGACGCCGGGGTCAAAAGTCTAATGCTTGAGGATATTGCCTCAATCTATCGGGGCGAGATTGATAATTGGAGCCAATTTGGCGGACCCGATAAACCCATTTTTGTCATTGATAAAGAAAGCAGCAGCGGTACACGTCAGACCTTTATGAAAGTCGTATTGGGTAGCTCCAAAGCCTCGGCGCCCGGCGCTGATCTGGTGATCGGATCCAATAATGAAGAGCAAACAGCCATCGCGCAAAGTGACTCCGCCATTGGCATGTTATCTCATGCCTGGTTTAATGATGACGTCAAAGGCATCTCTATTGAGAAAGCGAACGGAACGCTCATCGAGCCGACATTAGATATGATCAGGTCGGGAGAGTTTCCGATTACCCGTGATTTAAACATTATTGTTCGCGCGGATATCTCACCGGACGCCCAAGACTTCGTTGACTATTTACTGAGCGAACATGGACAATATTATGTGGAAGAATCGGGATATATTCCTGTGAAATAATGGTCAGTACGAGCGCCCACATACCGAGCCGTCCTAACCGGAAATTCTGGTCAAGCTCGGCCTATGTCGGCATTTACGGATCAACCATCGTGTCCGCAGGGCTCGTAGGCCTCATCTTATTGACGCTATTACTACAAAGTGGACCCGCCATTTTTGAAGTTGGCCACACATTGCATTTAACAGAGTGGAATCCGTCTGAGAGAATTTTCGGTATTGTGCCCATGATTGTCGGGTCCTTCCTCGTCATGTTTATTGCCTTAGCCCTTGCCGTTCCTACGGGAGTTTTTGCTGCCATTTATATCGCCGAGACCCGCTCAGACCGTATCAAACGCGTTGTTCGTTCAGCTCTGGAAATTCTCGCAGGTATACCCTCGATTGTTTATGGATTAATTGGTGTCGCTTACTTAAGCCTTTGGGTCGCCGATATATTTGATTTGCAAACCGGACGCCTCATTTTGACCGCCGGTATCTTGCTAGCGATTATGATTTTACCCACAATATTATCGCTGACCGAAGACGCGATTTCCAATGTCTCCATGCGGTATAAGGAAAATGCCCGAGCGCTTGGACTTTACCGTCATGAAGTCATCAGAGAAGCTATCCTGCCCCAAGCCAAAGCCGATATAGCGGGCGCCGTTTTGCTTGCATTGGGACGTGCCTTGGGGGAAACCATGGCCGTCATGTTGGTCATTGGTTCGATCGACCGCTTACCCAAACCTATCTATAATGTATTGTCATCCGGGCAAACCATTACATCTAAACTGGGGCGCGAGGTTGGCGAGTCTGCCTTTGGGTCTACCCACTTTAGCGTGCTTGTATTTATGAGCTTGATCTTGGTCGTGCTCTCTCTGTTGTTGACGGTCATGTCTCAAACTTTCTTTAAGACGGGTCGACGTCATGTTTAGTCGTTCCGTTCAAGATAAGATTTATGCGACTATCACCCGCGCCGCTCTTTTGCTGTGCTTGGGTGTGCTATTATTTCTTCTGTTCACCATAGCACTCCAAGGAATTAAGGCCTTTTCATTACGGCTCTTTCTGACACCGTCACGAGACTTTGGCGCGAGTGGCGGCATCTTATACCAAATTATCGGAAGTTTACTCCTCGTCACCGTCGCGGCCTTACTCGTCCTACCTTTTGCTGTCGGAACAGCCATATTCAGAAGCGAATGCGTTAAGTCAGAACGTCTAAAACGCGGAATAGATCTTGCCATGTTTTGTCTCAACAGCATCCCGTCAATCACTTATGGTTTATTCGGACTTATCTTATTCGTGAATATATTTGGCACAGGCATATCCTGGTTTGTCGGCTCCATTATATTGGCCATTATGATGCTCCCCACAGTCACCATCACGACCTTTCAAGCCATGAATTCAATTCCGAATTATTATCGCGAAAACGGACATGCGTTGGGTCTCAATCAAATTCAAATTATTCGGCGGATCATTTTGCCGCAAAGTCTACACGGAATTACAACAGGTCTATTGATTGCGCTGGCCCGCGCGATTGGCGAAACTGCCCCTATCATGTTCATCGCCACGGCCTTTTCTGGCGTGACCGTCCCCAGAAGCCTCAATGAACCCGTCGCAACACTCCCGACACATATTCTGGCACTGGCGCAACAAGCCACTAACCCCGATGCGCTTCGCAATGCCTGGGGCGCAAGTTTGACACTTATCATGCTTGTTATGCTATTTAGTGCCCTTGCTTATTTCGCCCGTTTAAGATTAAAAACACTGAGCTATAGGTAGTTATGACTTTATCAAAAGCAAATCTCAAACTCGTCGCTGATCAAGACGAAGAAATTGCCATTTCTTTTGCCGGTTTTGAAGCCTGGTTCGGGAATGACTGTATCTTGAAAGATATCAATTTTGATATCCCGAAACGCGCCGTAACTTGTATTGTGGGCCCATCTGGTAGCGGGAAATCAACGCTCCTTCGCAGCATCAATCGCATTAATGAGGACACACCAACATTTTCGACATCTGGCGAGCTAAATGTCTTTGGCCGCTCGGTTGACTCAGACTATTCGGATGTCACTGAACTTCGCCGAAAAGTCGGCATGGTGTTTCAACGCCCCTGCGTCTTCCCCTGCTCTATTGCTGAAAATGTCCTCTTTGGTGTACGCGATAAACGCTTATCAAAAACCGATCGCCGGAAGCTCGTCGAAGAGAGTTTACGAGCTGCCTCTCTCTGGAATGAAGTCTCAAACCGGCTTGATGATAGTGCGGTCTCGCTGTCTTTAGGACAACAGCAGCGCCTGTGTATTGCCCGTAGCTTGGCCATGAAACCGGACATCATTTTGCTGGATGAACCGACGGCGTCTGTTGATCCCGTTTCCGGAAGAGCCATCGAGGAAACCATTAAAACGCTCTCTATGACTTATACGCTGATCATGGTCACACATGATATTCGACAGACCCAACGGATTAGCGATCAAGTCGCCTTTATCTGTGACGGAACACTCATAGAAGCCGGACCCAAGGCTCATATGTTTTCCAAAAAGGCTGCCGCCAAAACACGCGGCTATTTAAGCGAAGAATTTTGCGACTGCTGATCTGGAAAGCGCTCTATTTAATTCGACTTCTGAATGAGACGGAAAAGCTGGGATCCGGATTACCAGCATTCATAGCCCCTTTTGGATTAAAACAGATAAAGGTTAAATCCGGTCGATAGGTCGAGTCTGGCGCAATTATTGTGCAGCTATCAAAATCAATCGGTTTTGTCCCGCCCGTGCCAAATCTTACATCCGTCCCATAGGTAAAGGTGAGACCGGCGCCTGCAGACTGTGTAAAGCTGACAGGGTCTGTTTCCGGACCATCATCGTCGATATCGCCATTCCAAAATTCTATCTCGGAGGGCAAACCATCAATCAATTCAAGAGAATCCAGATCAACAGCCCCGCCGCCGATGTTGGAAACTGAAATCGTATAAATCACGTCATTTCCGGGAAGTGCATAAATCCCTAAATTTTCAGGGTCATAAACTGCCACTGTTTTTTGCGCGTCTAGCGTTGTAGCCGCCGTTGGGGCGCAAATATCTGAGTATTGGACACCGTCGATCCAAGTTCTCCCCGCAAGACGTTGAAACCTGATGAATTCCATTCCGCCGGGAATAGCGCTTACCATAATATGATTGAGACTATCATTCGCAGGGGAATTGAAGGTCGTAATCGTGGTGTAGGAAACGCCATCGAGCGAACCTTCTATCCGCGCGTTAGCACTGTTATTGTCCCGCGCGATGGATATTGTGATGTCCGCGTTTTCGGGCACGATATCTTCAAGCTGTAATGTGAGCGTCGGGTTGGGGGGACGTATGCGCGCTGACACGGGGTTTGCACCACTGCCAGCTGGAGAGAGGTTTCCAATTGCCCGATCACCATTCTGCGCATTTACAATCACGGTACCGGCATTGCCTGTTCCGGCTTGATGCGCGAAGCCGGCGGGACAAGTTAAGGGCGCCGCCGGGGGATCAATTATCGAAACTTGATAGTCTTCAACTTCACCGTCCCTTGCTGGTTCTTGGGGACCAACGCCGAACGCAGTCGACCAACGGAAGCGTGCAATCGTATTGCCCAACGCAGCCGTTGCTGGCGTAAGAATGGATAAGGTAATTTGTCCGTCACCGTCATCGTCTTGCACATTGGTAGCGATTTTCTCTCCGGGGTCTGAAATATCGCCGTCGTCATTCCAATCAATCCACCCTTGTAAATACCCGCCTGCGCCCGAGACATCCACCGTTATCGTTTCGGTCTGGCCCTGCTCAAAGTCCGGCAAAATTACACCATCATCGCCCGTATCGGCACTGGCTGTAGCGCTATCAAAAGGCGCCGTTTCATTTGTAATGTTAGCGCCAAGCTGAACGCCCGGGATAAGCGTATGCATAGGATTGCCATAATTATTGAGCGGCGCGTCACCAAAATCCTCGCGGATTTCGGGCGTGTAGATCGGATTTGACATATTCGGGCAATCAAAACCTTGCGCCGTTAAACGGGTCATGTTGCCAGAGCCCAGCGAACCCACGCGAAATTCAATACTGCTGACATCCGTGTAAAACACAGTAACGATATTATCCTCGGCCGTCGGATCAATACCGGGGGCAACTTGAGGGGTGCGCGACTCGTATCTGTTCCGTCCAGGCGTCGGACCGGACGCATTGCGGTCCAAGCGCGTCGTCGAATTTAAAACATGTCCGGATGAGGTGTCCTCATATTCCACATATTCGCGCAAATTGGCATTGTTGCCATCAACATCAATAGAACTGGCAGCAATATCCAGATTTACGGCTGCGGAGGTCCCGGATTGCACGAATGAAATTTGGATATCTGCGGCCCCTGTGCCAGAGGCCGATGTTTGCAACTCCGGTTGAAAATAATTTACAAGCCCAGTGTCGCGGTCGATGGTCGACAATGCGCCGCCGTTAACAAAGCCGGTTATCTCGACCAAGGCATCAATAGCTGTCGCAACATTAGAAAATCTATAAACAGCCCCCACCTGCAAATCCGTTCCCGATATCAGTGTCGGATTGCTAAAGCTTAGCGACGTCACCTGCCGCCCGGAACAGCTAATGACGGGTTCAACTTGCGCATTGGCCTCTGACACGGGAAGCATCATGGCTGTGACGGCTATGAAAGCGACAGCAAACGGCTTTATCAGCGGAAAATGATATATTCTTTCTCGATGCATGTGCGTTGTTTAGAAACTCCCCGAACAACTATAACGCAAAATAGTTAAACAAATCCGTCAATAGACTATGGCCAAGGCATATGATCACTAATCCCTACAGCTTATTGACACATTGCTTTTTGTTCTTATTATGTTCTCTTTTATTGGAGAGCGTAAATGCCAAAACCCGCCAGCCTATTTGTCTGCCAAAGTTGTGGGACATCCCATGGCAAATGGGCCGGGCGTTGCGATGCCTGCGGGGAATGGAATAGCCTCATTGAAGAGATTGCCGGACAGAATGTGGTACCCTTATCCAAACGTCGCAAGAAATCCCGGAGCATTGATTTCGTTGATCTTGGCGGCGAAAGTGCTGAACTTCCACGGCTCGTTACAGGTATCGCCGAATTTGACCGCGTCACGGGCGGCGGCCTTGTCCCTGGGTCCGCGCTTCTTGTGGGCGGTGATCCCGGTATTGGGAAATCCACCCTTCTATTACAGGCTGTGGGCAAACTTGCGCAATCAGGCGTTAAGACGGCCTATATTTCCGGCGAGGAATCTGTCGGCCAGGTTCGACGACGCGCCAAGCGGTTGGGCCTCGCCGGAACATCCGTGTCGCTCGCCGCCGAGACATCACTGGGCCCTATCATAGATGGATTGATGGCGGAAAAACCCGATGTCGTCATTATCGACTCTATTCAAACATTATGGACCGATCAGCTTGGCGCGGCTCCGGGAACTGTGGCGCAAGTCAGAGCTTGCGCACAAGAGCTTACCCGTTTTGCCAAAAAACGCGGGGCCTCGGTTATTCTTGTCGGTCATGTCACCAAGGACGGGCAAATTGCGGGCCCACGTGTTGTCGAGCATATGGTGGATGCTGTGCTTTATTTCGAAGGTGAGAAATCTCATCAATTCCGTATTTTACGCGCCCATAAAAACCGCTTTGGCCCAACAGACGAAATCGGCGTGTTTGAGATGAACCAAGCTGGCCTCTCGGAAGTTGAAAACCCGTCGGCTCTCTTTTTGGACGGTCGCGAGAATGCCGCCAGTGGCGCCTCAGTCTTTGCCGGCCTTGAAGGCACACGTCCCGTATTGACCGAAATTCAGGCGCTCGTCGCTCCGGCCGCGTTTGGAACGCCTAGGCGCGCTGTGGTTGGCTGGGATAGTGGACGCCTCGCCATGGTGCTGGCCGTCCTAGAAGCGCGCTGCGGGGTGAGTTTTGCGGGAAAGGATGTTTATCTCAATGTCGCGGGCGGCTTACGCATTAACGAACCTGCCGCCGATCTCGCAGTCGCGGCAGCCCTTGTATCATCCGCCTTTGACTTTCCATTGCCCACAGATTCGGTAGTTTTCGGTGAGATTAGCCTATCCGGCGATATCCGCCCCGTCAGTCGGGCCGATAGCCGCCTTAAGGAAGCCGCAAAACTCGGCTTTGGACGCGCCATTGCCCCCCATCCGAACAAAAAATCCACCAAAAAAACTAAAGACCTGCTGCCAATCATTGGAATCAAGACTTTGCCTGAGCTGGTAACCCGTGTAGAGACAGCCGCAGAAGATGGCTCGGGAGGTGATTCCGCCTGGATGCCGTAAGCACACGGTAAAAGGTGTTACATGAGTATTGGTCCTTGGGATTTCACCGGCTTTGATATTGTCGTCTTGGTCGTATTACTCATATCCCTGCTTATGGCGGCGGGGCGAGGCCTGTTTCGTGAGCTTATTTCAATCGCCGCCTTGATCGTTGCCATGATAGCCAGCCTATTTGTTTGGGGACGTTTTCGATTTACCGCCCAAGACCTTATTCGGCCGGGGTGGTTAGCCGACGCCGCTCTGGGCCTCGGTACATTTGGCTTGGCATATCTTTTGATCACATTCATTTTAAACGGTGCAACAAAACCCTTACGCGGGAATGATGTTGGGCTAGTTGATCGTCTACTCGGGGGAGGCTTCGGAGTCTTGCGGGGCTTCATTGTGATGTCGCTTATCGTGATGGTGACCACAGCTAGCTACCGAGAGTCCAAGGAAATGGAAGATTATGCCGAAGGCTTAAGTTCTGAAGAGCGCGCGGCCTTGCAAAATGCCCCGCCCGCGATCCGTGATATGATAAGTGGCAGCAAGGGAGCCAAACTTCCCCCAATTTATAACGGGTCCACATTTTACCCGATCCTCGACACAATCGGTGGCGCGATACGCGCCCTGCCGATCACACGGTTTAAAACCATGGCCGAAAAGCTTAAAGATGGAGACGACGTCTCCGATATTCTCAAGGAATTTGAAGAATGACCCAAGCCTCCACAATTGATGACTGGTTTGATCCCAATGAGGATAAAATCCGCGAAGAGTGTGGGGTTTTTGGAATTTTCGGAATGGACAATGCGACGTCTCTGGTCGCCTTAGGCCTGCATGCCCTGCAGCACCGAGGACAGGAAGCCTGCGGAATTGCTAGCTATGACGGAGAAAAATTCCACACGGAACGCCACCTGGGTCTCGTCGGAGATAATTTCACAGGCGCCGATCCGGCTAAACGCCTCCCCGGCCATCTCGCTATTGGCCATAACAGATACTCCACGGCGGGTCAGACAATTTTGCGTAACGTCCAACCACTTTTCTCTGAGCTTCATACGGGTGGTTTTGCCGTCGCTCACAATGGCCACCTGACGAATGCCTATACGTTGCGCGAGCAACTGGTTGAAAAAGGCGCTATTTTCCAAAGCACATCTGATACCGAGGTATTGATACATCTTTTGGCCCGCGCACGTAGCGGAGAGTTTATTGACCGGTTTGTCTCCGCTATTCGCCAGATTGACGGCGGCTACGCCTTTGTCTGCATGACAGAAAATTATCTCATCGGCGCACGAGATCGCCTCGGGATAAGACCGCTTTTAATCGGACGTCTCGGCGATAGCTATCTACTGGCCTCTGAAACTTGCGCCCTTGATATGACCGGCGCGGAATTTATCCGCGAAGTTGATCCCGGCGAAGTCGTGGTCATCAATGAAGACGGCATCCGCTCTTTCCGGGCCTTCCCCAAAGTCGCCCCGCGCCCTTGTATTTTTGAATTTGTCTATTTCGCCCGCCCTGACAGTATCGTCGGTGGCAAAAGCGTCTATGAGGTGCGTAAGCGTATGGGCCGTAAGCTCGCCCAAGAATGCCCGGCCGATGTGGATGTGATTATCCCCGTCCCCGATAGTGGTGTGCCCGCGGCGCTTGGCTTCTCCCAAGAAACAAGCATCCCCTTTGAGCTTGGCATTATCCGTAACCATTATGTTGGACGGACATTTATTCAACCCACACAGCAAATCCGCGACATGGGTGTGCGCCTCAAACATTCCGCAAACCGCAGCCAGATCGAAGGCAAGCGCGTGCTTCTCGTCGATGACAGTATCGTGCGCGGCACGACCTCGACCAAAATCGTTCGCATGATGAAGGCGGCGGGAGCGACCGAAGTCCATTTCCGCTCAGCCTCCCCGCCCATTCAATTCCCAGATCATTACGGTATTGATATGCCCAATAAAGAAAAGCTGATCGCGGCCAATTACACACTCGAGGAAATGACAGATATGCTCGAGGTGGATAGTCTCGGCTTTATCTCCATTGAAGGGCTTTACTGGGCCATGGGCGAAGAGTATCGCGCCGAAAACGCGCCGCAATATACGGATCACTGTTTCACGGGCGCCTATCCCACGCCGCTCATTGACCGTGACCGCGAGCTGGCGGGCGGCAAGAAACAGCTCTCCTTCCTCGTTGAAGTTGCTTAAAGGGACGTCACTAAATGTCTGAGCTGCCCCTTAAAGGCCGGGTCACTTTGGTCACCGGCGCCACGCGCGGTATTGGCTATCAGGCCGCACTCGCCCTCGCGAAAGCGGGGTCTGACATTATCGCCGTCGGACGCACGCAAGGCGGGCTGGAAGACTTGGATGATGCCGTCAAAAAGATAGGGCGGGATTGCACGCTGGTACCGATGGATCTTAAAAATTATGAGGGCATAGACCGCTTGGGCGCCATCATCCATGAACGCTGGGGCCGACTAGACGGCCTATTTGGAAATGCGGGTATCTTAGGCGATATCATGCCCGCCTGCCAGATTGAACCCAAAACATTTGACGATGTCATGGCGGTTAATATGACGGCCAATTACCGCCTTATCCGCTCGCTTGATTTGCTACTACGCGCCTCACCATCCGGACGCGCGCTTTTCGTGACATCGGGTGTGGCTGTTTCGCGTCGTGCCTATTGGAGCGCTTATGCCGCCTCAAAGGCCGCGCTTGAAGCCTATATGCAAAGCTATGCCAAGGAAGTCTCTGTGACAAACCTCAAAGTCAATCTGATGAACCCCGGCGCCACCCGCACAGCTATGCGCGCCAAAGCTATGCCCGGCGAAGA
>CAZPLJ010000007.1:0-37318 GCA_964587545.1 uncultured Caulobacterales bacterium
TTACTCCAACGCTCGTTTCACGCGGTCCAAACCCATGCGTGCATCTTCATAATTCGGGTGCATATTTAGCACCTGGATAAACAAGGATTGAGCCTCATAATATTGGCTGCTGTAAAATTTCACATAGGCATGGGACACCATTAAGTCCGCATCATCCGGATAAGCTTGTCGTAACTGGGTGAATTGTTGATCCGCTGCCGCGTAATGCCCAGACCAAGACAAAAGCCGGGCGCGCATAAATTTGACTTCATATTTATCCTGATCAGCGTCGAGCACATTATCCAAAAGGATAAGCGCGCGATCAAATTGCTTTTCTTCTGATAAGGCCATGGCGACAGAGAGGCGTTTTTTCGTATCATCTGTCATCCGCTCCAGAACCAATGACTGTTGGGCATCTAGTAGTTTCACAGACGCCAGACGTTCCATGACAGGCGCAGTTGCGGGCGTATTTTGGGCGCGTTTAGACGGTATCTGAAAGCCCACGGCTACAGAGATAATGGCCGCGCCGATTGCGGAACCTAGAAATTTAAAACTCATCGACATTGCTTACATGTCACCCCAATTTTGGATGTAATATAGGCGGAATAGCTTAATATTAGGTAAGACGGGGAACAGGTTTGCGCTCACGACTTTAGACGGGTGCAAATCATTGGGGATAGCTTAGGTGTTGGACGATCGATTTAACGCGGGCATCTGATCGTGGTTTTTATTGACTCCTTTCTTTCGTTCTTACTATACCCAGATATAATAACTACACACGGAATATGGGCGCATTTTAAACAAAAATTTTTACTAAGTTTAGGGGCATGCAGTTAAGTATCATGAGAGTATTGAATATTGGCAATGCGGTTGAGGTTTTCGATATTGACCTTATGGATGACGAGGCCTGTCTTGAACTTGGCTATGTAGTCGCAAAAGAGAATGTCGTTCTTCTGCGACAGGCCGTTTCTGAACAACGACTCTATGATATTCATATGCTCTGGGGGTCACCCTATTTAGGGTTTATTCTTGAGCCTATCATTAGGCGTGATGTCTCTGGGCGACATTGGCGGAGCGTGCAGGCGAGCGCAAACCGGATCGGCTCTAAACTCGACGGTCATGAAAGAAATCGGGGCATGGCTAGAGTCAGTGCTCAGCAAGATAAGCGCGGAAATCCAACTGGGATTTTTATGAACGGCGAGCTCAACTGGCATGCGGATTTGCAAACTGTTTTTGATGTTCAGAAAATTACTGGCCTTATGAGTCTCTGGGGGACAAAAAACACCCAAACGGCTTATCTCTGCACAGCTGCGGTTTATGATGTTTTGTCAGAAGAAGATCGTACAATGGTTGACGAACTCATTACTATTTCTCGCTGGGATGGCGGTGCTATGAGCCGCGATTTAATTGAGTCTCAGCTTGAAATTGTTAGATCCCAAATCGTTCCGATAGATGGTATGGAATGTCCTCTCATGATGAAAACCAATGCTGGTCGAGCTGGTATGCGTTTTCCAACTCACTCTTTCCATGGGTTTAAAGGTATGAGCCAAGCTGAGAGCTTGAAATTTCGTGATCATTTATGGGAACAGATTAATAAGCCGGAACATATCTATGTGCATGATTGGGAAGATGGACAAATAATGTTCATGGACCAACAAATCACGCTGCATGCCCGTCCAACAGCCATTAAAGCAGGAGATGAGCGAACACTTTGTAGAGTTCCAAGCTATCTTGATCATTTATACCCTGATTATCCGGCGGCGAATTATGGTTTTTATGACGGCGAAAAACTGGATAGAGTCGAGCTTATCGCTCTCGCCGATGAAACGCGGAAGGCGGAATTTAATGCCAATCGAAGGTAAAAATTCGTCTATGTTTAGGGCGCTTCCGACTTTCAAAAGAAAGCTAGAAACGTACCGAGAGACCAATGCGATCAAGGCGAGATTTCGAAACAGGAAATTTGCATGTCGGTAGCTTCGCTAAATATCAGAGATGAAGTCGTCGCCAGTGATTTTACATCGGCGCAATTGGGGCAAGTTTTTAGACGCGCGCGTCAATATATTGATAAGGACCCTGATCTGAAGCCGCGCTATGATTTTGCCAGACAGGTCGTTCGTGCCTTCCGAACCCCCGCATTTTATGAGGTCGAGACACGGTGTAATTTAAAATGCGAGGGCTGCTATTATTTTGAGGGTGGGACAACACATTCGATTAAGGGCGAAGTGGATTCTCGGAAGTGGCGTCAGTTTTTTGAAGCTGAATCAAAACGCGGCGTTTCAATGGCTTATTTTGTTGGGGCCGAGCCAGCGCTTGCTCAAGATAGGCTTCACCAAGCGGTAGGACTTTTCCCGCGCGGAAATGTCGGAACGAATGGGACGATTAAAATTGATCCTGATATTCCTTTCAGGATTGGCGTGTCGGTTTGGGGCGGTGACGATGTGATGGATAAGACTATGAGAGGTGCTTCCGTCTTTCGTAAGGCTTTAAAGAATTATGCTGGAGACCCTCGGGTCATAATGCTATTTACCGTGTCGAGCTGGACGATTGACCAAATTCCAATGGTCGCCAAAATGTGTACTGATAACGGCTTAAAGCTGACGTTTAATCTTTACTCTCCTACAACACAATTTATCACTCGATTAACGAAAAACAGTCCAAATGACTCTCAGTTCTTTCGTGTAAGTTCAAAAGATCATTCTCCGATATTCGATGCGAAGACGTTAGAACGCGCTCGGATTGCCATGAATGCCGCAATTGATGCGTGGCCAGATACGGTCGTTTATTCAAAGGCTTATAATGACTTTATTTGTAAACCATCGCCGCGTTATGACATTGATCCATCCACTGGGATTGCTCGAGATTGTAAGTCGCGAATGGTTGAGCCCATGCGTTATTTTACGACGGATCTTAAGCAGACCAATGTCAAATGTGGTACGCCAGAAGCGAATTGCGCAGATTGCCGGATGTATTCAGGTGGATGGTCATCCCGTTTCGTGCCCAGGAGTGAGGATGTTGCCACGGCAGAGGCATTTTCAGCGTGGATTGGAATGATGGAAACATTAGACGAGATATTCCTATATCCTCGAGTTTCTCACTCTTTTGAAAAAAACCGTCTAAGAGATTAAATGTTGAAACTGTTTTTTGAGATGAGGAAATAGACCGCAATATCTTTTTCCTTGGGCTTTTGGTCACGCCATTTCGTCGTGATATATAAACGTAATTTGGCGGGAGCGCATTTCTTTGACACCTTTGAAAAGTAAGTTGGATGAGGCTAATTTACTCCTAAAATCTGGAGAGGCCGAGGGCGCGAAAACAATATTTAAATCCTGCCTAGACGAGGCACGGAAGTCAATGTGGGCGTTATGCGGTTATGCACAAGCTCAGTTTGCATGTGGCGAAAGCGAAGCCGCATTTAAAACCATAGCGAATGCCATAAAGGAGCATGCGAACCGATCTCAACCTTATTTCATCGAAAGTACCTTTCACCGCCGCAATGGCGATTTGATGATGGAGCGTTGGCAACTTGAAAATGCTTTGGTTGCGGAACCGAATCATATGCCAACCCGATTGCGATTGGGAGAGTTGGACCTGATGAATGGCAAAGTGGATCAAGTTTTGACTGATATTCGGGATTTAGCAGACGAATATCCAGATAGTCTGTGGCCTAAATTAATGATTGCCAAAGCTCACGAGATTGCCGGTGAGAATGCTGAAGCGGCGGCATGTCTGTCAGAGATTATCGAGCGCTACCCCAACGAGCCGGTTATAGAGACGGTCTTATCGGCTAAATTGGTGAGTCTGGCGAAATGCAAAGATGAGGAGTCTTTTTTGGCCACGGCCGAAGCCTTGTTGAAAATGTCTGGACCAACACCGGATACCTTGGCTCAATTGAATACGTGTTCAAATCTTTTTCGGCGAAACATGTTTTGCGATTCAATTTTTGAAGAGGCCTTTAATGCGGATCCGGCCAATTTTGTGTTATTCAGAGCGGTTTCGGATCAAATGCGTCGTCAAGGACGGCAGGATTATGCGAGCGCTTTACAAGCCCAGCATATTGCTGCACTACCCAAAAAAGACAAAACCCTGCGACAACAATTAGATGAAATTCAAATAGATGATAATTCACCCATAAAGCTTCGAGCAGCCATTGCTCGAATATGGGGTGCCAAAGCCAGGCGCAATGATTCAACAGAGCAATGGGTAGAGCGGGCAAAATGGGGGCAAAGGGCAAGTCACATTATCCAAGACTCATTTATCCGCCGATTTGAGAGTGAGGCCGAATTCTTATCGGTCATGGAAGGCTGTTCCGAGCCTCCTGACCTAAGTCCAATTTACCGGTTGTTGGATGCAGGAAATGGCTTAGTGATAACGTGTTCACATCTTGGCATGATCCGTCCGCTTGCGTCTTATATCCATTACGAATTTTCAGGTTTGACGATTACTTCGACCACGGGTTTATTAAATGCGTCTCGAAGTGATGAGCAGGATATGGTGTTTCTTATGACGCCAAGCACCACACAAAAAACCAAGCTTCTTAGAGAATTATTTGCCCGTTTGAAGGCAGGGGGCATTGTGTCATCTGCTCCAGATCTAAGTCGGGATTACCCTGGTCCCATTTTCCAAATTGGAGACCAAGAAATCGAGATTTCAACACTCCTGCCGCGGCTCGCTTATAAGGCAGGGTCGCCCTCACTTTGGTCGGAAGTGGCTTGGAGAAATGGGAAGATGGTTTTTAGTTTCAAGCCATTGCCGTCTGTGAAGGATGGAGAGTCGCGTCGTGATTTTGTCCGGAGGTGGTGCGATGCATTTTTCAAGAACTTCCAGAGACAGATTTTAGACGAGCCCGAATTATTTACCATGGCAGTCCCATGGGAAGCCGCCCTCGTAAATGCTGATGCCGAATTTACCTATAAAAGCTAGCGAGACTAACGAGTCCTATTATGGCGCCGAGAATTAAGAGGATGAACTTTATCGGCGTGACAACTTGCTTGATTAATACCCAATCGAACTGATCATTTAAAAGCGCGATCTGAGTAACGCCTGTTTGCCCTTTTTTGTTTCGATTGAATGCAGGACTATTTTTTCAATAAAGACGCGTCCGTAAAGAAATCCGCCTGTGTCTAAGTAATAAAAAACACCAGCCTTTTGGGCTGATGTCTGAACAATTTAATATTTTTCGGTACTCAACGCGGTCGCACGCCAACGCCGGTCAAAAATCAATCTAGTTCCGCGAAGGAAAAATGCCTTGAGTTGCAATACATTGCGTTACGACTAAATAAGGCGACCTTTTTTGGACCTGCTGACCTGCCCCACTCGCATTAATTATAACCGTTCCCTCATGTAGGAACCGATTGCCCGCTACAGGTCCAGCGGGCACATCTACAAAGGTATTTGAAGCCGTCGTCGCAAGGGCTCTACCAGTAGGATCAGTACTATTAGCTGTACCTTGAGCGGCCTTAATACCCGTCCGGTGACTATGAGACGGCATTTGGCTTTCCGTTAATGTGAAATTCGTCGTGCCGCCTCTTTGACCTAGGCTGACAGGTGGAAGACCTGCACCTGTTCCTGGCCCAATCATGGAGCGGCCGCGTGTATCGGGAAGCCCAAAGGTTGTCCGGCCATCGCCACCATAAGTGGTTCCGAGAAGCGAAAATAAAGCCGAATTTGACGCGATCGACAGGATTTGCCCATTTAAGGCTGCTGTCCCACGCGGGCAAAAGTTTGCCGCATGCGTGGTTATCTCGCCGATAAAAACGTCTGTGCCCGCATTTGCGGTCTGGCTAAGTGAAGTTGTACCAGCAATCATAGTTGCAGAAAGTAGTAGATGACGTATTTTCATTACGTTGCCCCGTAAAGTTTAAAGATAAAACAGTCATACAGGTTAATTCTCGCGCCGCAAGTATAAATTCAATTATATAGAGTATCTAGAGATGTGTGGTCGCCTTTAACTAATCCCATAGCTATGAATAAAAATGACGGAAATTATTCCGGCAAGCCAAAGCCCGCCTTTAGATGTGGGTAGTCGGTCGTAAATAGGACCCATCAAATTGACTTAGGCCTTTTTAACGCCCCGTCGCTTACGCGGGCTACCGTCTTTGTTGAAAATGACGTTGCCGTCTTTATCTGTGGCGTGAATTTTGGGATCGGGCTTTACCTTGGATGAGATTTTAATCTTGGAGGCGGGTTTCGTTTTGGAGGTTGTTTTGGTCTTCGAAGAGGCTTTTGCTTTAGGCGCAGATTTTGACTTGGATGTTGTCGTTTTCGAGGTCGCTTTAGAGGTTGTCGTCGTCCCCTTTGTCGATTTTTTTGCTGTCGGTTTCGTTTTCTTTGCCGTGGATGCGACCTTGTCTTTGGCTTTAGTCGCTTCTTTTTTAGCAGTGTTGGCAGTATCGACGGCGCTATCTTTAAGGTCGCTGGCCTTGCTTTTAATCGACTCGCCGGTCGAACTGGCCGCCGCTTTGGTTTTAGACGCCAGATTGCTGGTCGCTTCACGGGCACGTTTGGCAGCATCTTCGGCGGCCTTGCGGGCTTCTAACAACGGATCAATATCGGCGGTTTCGGATTTGCCACCGTCAGGCGAGAGATTGTCATTAATCCGGAAGAGGGCGATGGCCGCTTCGCAGATTAGGCGCAACGCGACGATAGCCAAAAGCGTTTTCAGGATTAACTTGATGAGGAAGGGGATTGCCAAAAGTCCGCTTTTAAAGACCCCAAAAAAATCGAAAAAAGCGAGCACTAAAATTGATATAAGTGCTAGCCAGTAAAACGCTATCACCAACCTCTCTTTCATCAATTTATCAAAGGATGTGAAGAAGGTGATGAGGTTGGACATAATTACTCTCTATTTTCGGCGACGAGCTCGGGGTCTTTGGGTTTGATCTTTAAAATTTCTGCGGTGGCTCGCATCTTGTCTATTTCGGTCCGGCGAGTTTCAAAGGCGGGCATTTGAGATTTGGCCAGAGGCTTGCCAGATAGTTGCGATAAACTACGCGGATTAATTTTTCTTCCATTTTTATGGACTTCATAATGAAGGTGCGGACCGGTTGAAGCGCCAGTGGAGCCGACATAGCCGATGACTTGGTCTTGTTTCACATATTTTCCGGCTTTGACGCCGCGCGCAAATTTCGAGAGATGGGCGTAAGCCGTTTTATAGCCGTCTGAATGGCGAATGCGGATATAATTCCCGTAGCCGCCATAACGATTGGCGCGCTCAACCGTACCACTGCCGGCCGCCAAGATGGGCGTACCCGTTGGGGCTGCAAAGTCGATGCCGGAATGCATTTTGCGATATCCCAAAATCGGATGGCGACGTTTACCAAATCCGGAGGATAGACGCGCACCATTGATCGGCGTTACACGTAGCTTGCGCTTGGCCGTTTTACCCGTCTCGTCATAAAAGTTTTCGCGGCCTTTTGTATCTTCAAAGAGATAATATTCGGTCGTTTTTCCGCGCGGTGAAAAGCTTGTATAAAGAAGGTTGCCGGATTTGACGATATTACCTTTTTTATCGCGAGCAGCTTCAAAGAACATTTCAAATTCGTCGCCGGGCTGAATATCGCGTTGAAAGTCGACACTATATTCATAGATATTGGCAAATTGCTGGATCACGCGGTCTGGCACGCCATATTTATAGCTATCGAGATAAAGCGAATATTCGACACTGGATTTTACAGACAGCACGTCCATTTTAAATTCGGCGGCAACCTTTTTTGACGAAAAGGCCCCGTTGTCTTTGCGCGATAAAAATATGGTTTCATCCACGCTCGGCTTGAAGGTCAAGTGGGCGAGCTTATCATTGTCCAAAAGGAGGTTGAATTTATGTCCGACACGTAAATGCCGTGGATCATACACCTCGGAGAAGGCTTGCGTGATTTGATAGGCTTCGCCCGGATCGATGCCATTTTTTTGTAAGAGCGGCCCCAGATTATCGCCGGATTTAATTGTAAGTGTTAGCTCTGATAGTTCTGTATTAAACGCCGGATCGTCATATAAATCCAACCGTGTGAGATCAAATTCTGGGGTGACTATCTTGGACGTTGCGTTGGCCTCAGAAATGTCATTATTGGGGGCGAAGGCCAAAAACCCAAGAAGAAGCGCCACGGACGCGCCCAAAAATTTAAAGCGATTATCGATATATAGTCGGGTATTGGGCATTTTAAAAAATGCATCCATGCGCAAGGAAATAGCGGCCATGAGTGGCTTTGCCTCTTCCGGTATTTTCCAAGAACGACGTTCCACCCCGTCTTGCCCCCATCTTATTCACCTTAATCACCCTTCTTTTGATGCAATTATGCCTTATTTTTCGTTAACGACGCGAGTTTACACGCGTTACTGATATTTTATTAGCAAGCTTTGTTCCGATTATTTAAGACGAAGATGTGAAAATACGCAAATTAAATGTCGTCAACTAAACAAAAAACTGTTTTGGAAACACTGACCGAGCCTGAGCCTCGCAAGAAAAGCTGGTGGCGTCGGTTTTTTGTGCTGCTCGGTTTATTGATGCTGGTCTTGTTAATGGCGGCGTGGTTTCAGCGCCAGACTCTGGCTGAATATATTATAAGACAGACCCTTGAAAATCAGGGAATTGAAACGGAGCTTGTCCTCACAGAAGCCAACGGAACGCAGGCGGTGTTTGAGAATGTAATTCTGTCCAAGGACGGAAAGAGCTTTTTTAGCGCCGACAAAATTTCAACCCAATTTGCATGGCGTGAGTTATTTCGTGACCGAAAGATCAAACGTGTTGATGTTGCAGCCCCGCAAATCGTTTTGAGCCTTAATGCTAAAGGCGAGATTACAGATAATTGGGCGCAAGGCGATGGCAGCGGTGATGGTCAAACGGCTTTGCCTGAAAATGGCATCGCCTTTTCTGATGCCCGCATAACACTCAACAGCCCTTATGGCGTTTTGAAAATGACGGGGACAGGTGACGTTAATTCGCCTGAGGATGTTCGGGCAAATTTTAAGATAGCTCCGTCAGATTTAATATATGAGGGGTCTAGCGCTAATGTGGCCGGCGATGTGAAGCTGGTTTATCATGAGGGATTGATTGATAGCGATCTCGACATAGAGATCCAACATCTCAGCCATAAGGATATTCAGGCACAGGACTTTCAACTCTCCGGCAACGTCAAGTTAGATAAGGAAACTCTCGAGAGCGATCTGAGCCTCCAGCTAAACCAGCTTGTTTATAAGACGATCCAGGTAAGCGATCTTCACTATTCAGGAAAAACCCGTTCGGTTAATGGCGTCAATCATATCGTCGATGATTTCGATTTATCAGTCGCGACGTGGAGCCAAGGAGACTGGGCGGGTCGTGATGTGAAAGCGTCGGGACAGGTTGAAACCGATGCGGATATGTCAGCTTTTAAAACGGATATCTCCTTAAATGTATCAGACCTGAGCTCACCAGACGTGGGCGCCGATCACGCGCATCTAACCTGGAAAGGGGATATACAACGATCCACACATTCCCAAGAGCCTGATATTCAAGAGCTTAATATAAGAGGCGTTTGGAAAGCCGATATTGATGGGTCGGCTCTTAAAAATAATGTTCGCCGAGAGGGTATGGCTCAAACTCTCACCATGAATGAGACTTTTTCTACCATCTCCTCGACCGCGCCATTTGCCACGCGTTTAACCAAGATGGCAGACGATTTGCTCAGAGGACATGATCTCACGGCCGCAGGTGACTTGGCCGTAACATCACGGGATATGCGCCTGACTTTGTCGGAAGAGTTGCGCCTTGTTAGACATGATAGCAAAGCTATTATATCTCTGAGGCAAGGGCGCGACTTTTACAGCTATAGCAAGGCTGATCAAAAATTGGTCTTGGCTTTTAATGCGCAAATAGATGGCTCGCACCCCGTCATACTTGATAATGCTGAGCTCACGGCGCGCTCATTGACGGGTTTAGATTTTGACGGTGTGAGCGCGTTTAAGGCTGATGCGTCCCTGCCTAGGACATGGGAAGCCTTGACGGCAGAGGGCAAAAAGGTGCGCTTGGCCCCGACCTCCAGTCAGATTGATTATCGTAATACGGGCCTAACACGCCATGTGCGCATGAGCACAGATCTCGACTATGACGGGGATATACCCGGTGGCTATGTGAAAGGCTTAAACGCAAAAGGCGACTTAAAGCTGACCCTCAAGGGCGAAAATCTTTTTACCGAATATACGCCTGCAACAGACCAGCCTATTACGATTGACCGATTGGAAAATGTGTCAGATTGGATTGCTGAGGATCTAAGCTTAACGTTGGAACCAAGTAAACAAGTCTATTGGCGGAACGAGGAGGGCAGTCACGTCAAAGCTGATATCCAGAATGTTAGCGGGTCATCACATCATAAGATCGATAGCCGCGCCTTCGATTTTGCCTTCGAGCAAGCCGCTATTACGGGCTTGATTTTGGAGGAACAACAAGATTGGGATATTGCGGCCCAAAATGCGCAAATGACCTCAGAGACATTGCCGAGCCCGGGGACAAATATGCGCTCACCCGATCTTGATATGACGATCGCCTTATTTGTCGACAAACCCTTAGAGTTTACGATTGATAGCCCGGTCTCAGATGTTCAAACCGAACTTGTGGACGCGCGCGGTTTGCATGTGAAAGCCCGCGGTACGCCGGATCACATCAAGGTTGAATATGATGAAGGTGAAGTCAAATTTGCGGCCGGGGAATTGCCTGTTTTGCCTTTGGTGGGTGATGTCGAGTTTTTAAATAATATATGGACGGGATCAGCCCAGACCTATTTACCGCGCGCCGAAGACACGCCGATTTTGGTCAATTATAAATTTGATGACGGTATCGGGTCTGCCGATATTGAGATTGTCGATTTGCCGTTTGAGCGTGGAAAACTACAACCCTCTCATCTTGTATCCGCCTTTTCGGGTAAAATCGCCGATGTCAACGGGCTGGCATCCGCCAATATCCAGCTTATGTTCGGCGCCGATCAACCTTTAACCTCGTCTGGTAGGGCTATTATCAAAGATATGGATTTTGGTACATTGCCGGGTCCTGTTAGCGGGCTTGATGCTGAACTTGAGTTTTCATCTATTTTCCCGCTTCAGTCGCAAGGCATTCAATCAATTACTATTAAAAACTTCGACCCAGGACTGCCCTTAGAAAACGGCAGAATTGAATATGAGTTTATCCCAGACGGGATAAAAATTCATTCCGCCCGCTGGCCCTTGGGAGCAGGTTTTGTTTCTATGGAGCCGGCGATATGGCTTTACACAGCCCCTGAAAATAAGGTCACATTGCGGGTCGAAAAAGTTGCCATATCAGATTTTTTAAATGGGGCAGGGGGAGAAAATCTCGATGTCACCGGAGATGTATATGGGGAGTTACCCGTAACGATAGCCGGCGTATCTGTTAATGTTGACGGGGGTGTGCTTAGCGTTCCCAACGGGGGCAATATACAATTTAAAACCGGTCATACGGACGCTGCCGCTGCGAGTAATGAATATGCTGGCTATGCGTTTGATGCGCTTAAAAATCTTGATTATCGAGAGTTTGAAGTACGATTTTTTGGACCACTTGATGGGGATATGCAGTTAAAAATGGTGTTTGATGGGTCAAATCCTGATCTTCTGGGCGGTGCTCAATTTATTTTTAACGTGGATATGCAGGGAGAGCTTTTAAATATAGCCCGGACCTTCCAGCCAAAGCATATTCAAGAGAAGGCCATTTCTCAATTTTTAGAAGAAAAATAGGATGACCTTGAAACAACAGGCCGTTAATGCCAAATTCAGCTCAGTTTTGCTAAAAGGATGTATATGTCGAAGCAATTAGTGTTTATCGGCTTTCTGGGTCTGGTCGGACTTACAGCCTGCCAACCCAAAGTTGCCATCGTGGCGCCTGAGAAGCCCATTGAGATAAATCTCAATGTTAAGATTGATCAGGAAGTCAGGATAAGGCTTGACGAGGAAGTCGAAGACTTAATTACAGAAAACCCAGACCTATTTTAGGAGGCTGTTATGAGATTTAAAAAGATTATCGCATCAGCATTATCCGCGCCTATGTTGATTGTTGGCTCCGCTGTATTTATGACGGCTGCCACGCCCATGGCGGCGAGTGCCCAAAGTTCGGCCAAAGCGGTTATAGACCAAGCCAAATCTACTGGGACTGTCGGAGAGACGGCGTCTGGCTATCTCGCGCTTATCAATAGGTCTGCGGACTCGGCGGTCGTTAATGCGATGAATGAAATCAATATCGGTCGGAAGACCGTTTATACAAAAATTGCCCGCGCCCAGGGCGTGTCTGTCGAAGTGGTCGCGGCCTTAACCGGTGAAAAGCAACTCGCAAAAGCCAAGCCGGGCAGCAAAGTTATGACCGCTGAAGGTCGCTGGGTTACGGTAAATTAACCAATCTTAGCCGGTTTCACCCTTTAAATTCTTAAACCGTCGCAATTGCGGCGGTTTTTTTACTTTGCGGTAAGGTTTGCTGATGAAGTATTAATTTTTTCGAATCACTGTTGGGGAAATCATGACGCAAATCCAAAAAAAACTGACGCCTGCTGACCTTGCCGCCATGATGTGTGGTCGAATATGTCATGACATCATTTCGCCGGTCAGCGCACTTGGGACCGCGTTGGAAGTTTTAAATGATAAGAATAATCCCGATATGCATGAAGATGCCATGGATCTGGTCAAATTATCTGCGGCTCAGACGTCAGCGAAACTACAATTTTTGCGTCTGGCCTTTGGGGCTGGTACATCGGCGCCCGGCATGATTGGGCTCGATAAGCTTAAATCGCTTGTGAACGGCGTCTATGGCGAGGGTAAAGCTGATATTCATTGGGATACTGAGATTGACGGTCTGGATAAACCTTATGCCCGTCTTGTGCTTAATATTGTTATGCTAGCCCTTCAGTCTATTCCGCGAGGGGGTAGGCTTCATATAATGGCCGAGATAGCAAACGGTGTATCTCTGAGATTTAAAGCGCAGGGATTAAAAGCCCGCATTGATGAAAACATGATAAATAGTTTGAAAGGCAAGTCTCCCGAGGAGGGGTTTGACGGGCGCTCTATCCAAGCCTTTTACACCGGGATGATTGTGCGCGAGCTAAAAGGAAACGTCACGGCGAATATAGACGGCGAAACCGTCACATTTGAAGCGGTTTTTCCATCACTTGAAGTTCAAAGCGCTGCTTAATTATAAGTCACTCTTTAACCTTTTCTTGGCACTCTAATTCTAAACACACACGACTGACTTGATGTGTAAGGATTGGCTATGTCCGATAGGATGATAGGGGATGATTTGGAGGCGGCACGTCGTTTCACCGACATGTGCCAAACTCATATATTTGCCCTGCTATCAGACGAAAAAACCACAAGAGACGAAACCTCAACGAAATTAAAAGAAATTAGAACGAGCGCGAGCCAGATGTCCGCTCGAAGTATCGCACGTATGGCTGAGACAGCCCTTAACGATATTAAAGGGCAATCTCATGAGCCTAAACACTATCAAGGTAGTCTTCTTAGTTTAAACAAACTCATTTTCCAATATGCGCAAGGATTAGATGAAGTTTATCACGTAAAAATCGCGAAAACAGTTACCCGAAAGTCAGCGGTGACGGATAAATCCCCCGCTGAGTATCGATTAGATTTTATGAAAGCGTGTGATGTTTTACGGCCCTTGCTTAAATTTACCGCGACTGAGGCGGAAAAGCAAAGCTTAGAAAAAATAGCAGATATTAGGCTTCAGTCCGACAATGGAACTCAAACAACGACCTTAGATACGCTGATGCCAGCCATTACAAATGAACTTCTCCGTTATACCCGTCGAAGAGGTAAAGCCTTAAGCATCTCGCACGGGTATGAAGACCTTCGGATAGATAAAGAGTTGGGTGCTCAACTTTCAACCATAATTGTTGAGCTTTGTCAGGCTCTTATTGATCAATCTTTGGAAACCCAGAAAGTCCGTCATCAGGCCGATAAAAGTGGGGCGGGCCATATGGCGTTTACAGCAAATCGAAACCCGCAGGGCTTTGATCTTTTTATAACCTGCGAAGGACATGCCGTAAATTCTCATACTCTTCTGTCAACCATATCGTCGCATTGGCTGGGTGACATGGGGGCAAATGTAAATGTTGATTTTGACAATGGAATTTCGAAACTCATCATTAAAGACTTACCTTTATCCCTAACGATATTAGATCGGGCGCATCAAAAAGCGGAGCTACGCGCGTGACAAAAACATGTTTGATAGTGGATGATTCCCGCATGATACGCCGCGTGGCTGGTCGTATTCTAAAAGACCTGAAATTTGAAACATCGGAAGCGGAAAATGGAGAGGAGGCATTGGATCTTTGCAAAGCGAATATGCCGGATGCCATTTTGCTGGATTGGCGCATGCCCGTTATGGACGGACTGGAATTCCTAGTTGCTCTACGCAAGGAAGCAGGAGGGACTAAGCCTGTCGTTGTTTTTTGCACGGCTCAGCGCAAGATTGAATCTATCACACAAGCATTGGAAGCTGGAGCTGATGAGTATATCATGAAGCCTTTCGATAGTGAGATTATCGCAAGTAAGTTTTTCCAAGCAGGCCTGTTGGAGGCCGCATGAGTGCTGTTTTAAGCCTTCAGCCAAGTTATTATGAAGCCCTTAAGCGACTGACCCTAGAGTTAGCAGGCGTTAATTTAGGCGCAAATCATATGTTCTTGATCGAAACGCGCCTGAGCACGCTGGCGCGTAAAGAAGGATATAAGAGCCTGGAGGCCATGATTGCGGATCTATTTGGCCAAGGCCAGGCGCGCCTTGCTCTCAGAGTGGTGTCCGCTTTACTCGAGCGTGATACGCATTTTAATGCTGATCCTAAAGGGATAGATATGATCCGTCAGCATGTGCTCCCGGACATAATTCAAACCCTGCAAGATGACGTTCTAAATATTTTGTCTTTTGGGTGCAATAGTGGGCAAGATGCATACTCTGTGGCCATTATGATAGAAAATTATCGTGAAAAATGGCCCAACTTAAACTTTAACGTGACTGGAATAGATTATCCGTCTCCCGCTTTGGATAGGGCAATAAAGGGAGAATATACGCATTTTGAAGTGCAACGCGGGTTGCCAATTCGTGACTTGATCAAGCATTTTGAACATCGCCAGGAAGACTGGATTGTGAAAGCCGGCTTGCGAAGTCGCATCACATTTAAAGAATATCATCTTTTATCTAACCTCGCTGAGCTTGGTAAGTTTCACCTTGTCATATTCCGAAATGAGCTCCCGCACTACGCGTCGGCCGCGCAAATCCGGGTGCTGCGTAGTCTATCGACCGTGGTCGAACCTGAAGGTTTTCTTATTCTGGGTTCCAAAGATATCGTACCGAAGGCGACTTACGGACTTAAACCACATTTTGATATGCCTTTTATTTTGAAAAAAGATGCCGCTTTTGTCGAGCCTGAAGAAATTATACCTGAACGCGTCAAAGGACCGGAGGCCGTTCCTTTTGTCCCTGATAGTAATTTTGGATAATAAAAAACCCGCCATCGGCGGGTTTGATTTCAAAAGTCTTTGCCTTATCGATTAAGCTGATAATTTTTCCTTGGCAGGTTCACGTAGCACATATCCGCGGCCCCAAACGGTTTCGATATAGTGATCGCCACCCGTGGCTGATGCTAGCTTCTTACGTAGCTTACAGATAAATACGTCGATAATTTTTAGTTCTGGCTCATCCATTCCGCCGTAAAGGTGGTTGAGGAACATTTCTTTGGTCAGCGTTGTACCCTTACGTAGAGACAATAACTCCAGCATTTGATATTCTTTACCGGTCAAATGAACGCGATGATCGCCAACTTCAACCGTTTTAGCATCAAGATTGACCTTGATATCGCCCGTCGTAATGATGGATTGCGAATGGCCTTTCGAACGGCGCACAACAGCATGAATTCTAGCAACAAGCTCATCCTTGTGGAATGGCTTTGTCATATAATCATCTGCTCCGGTTCCCAACCCGCGGACTTTACTATCGATGTCAGATGTACCTGACAGAATGAAGATTGGTGTGTTTACTTTTGCCAATCGCAGCGTCTTTAAGACGTCAAACCCCGGCATATCCGGTAGGTTGAGATCCAAAAGAATAATATCGTAATCATAAAGCTTACCTAAATCGACACCTTCTTCGCCCAAATCGGTCGTGTAGACGTTAAAGCCCTCTGTTTTAAGCATTAGCTCGATGCCTTGCGCTGTCGCACTATCATCTTCAATTAGAAGAACGCGCATATAAGACCCTCCCAGGCGAATCAATTATCACAAAACCATAAACATGGTTATCTGATTATGTGGCTTACGGGAATCCCGTAAATCAAATGTTAACGCTAAATCACATTATTAAAGTTTATCTGTCCGGCTTTGATACAGCTTGTGAGATTCAACCTCGGCGTTTACCAGAACGTAATCTTGTTGTCCTATAAACATCTCAACAAACGGTGGAAAACCACCAACATAATATAGGGTTAGGTGAAATGAGTCAGGCTATGGAGCGGAGTATCCGCCAAACACGCTTTGCGATTGAAGACCTTCAGAAGAGAATCTCTGTGCTTGAAGCAACCAGAGAGGACCTTCAACGTCAAATTCGCAAACTCAATGACAGTGTACCAGAGGAAGATATTAAACCTGATGCACAAAAGGAAGGCTATGTATCTTATGGATCATACGCCAAATCAGTTATTGAGCGGAAAAAGAACATCAGGTCTTCCCTTGATGATATTCAACTACAGCAATCAAATCTATCTGGTGATCTCAACACAGCTTTAGATGCTTTGGACAGTTTTGAACGTGTAAGAGCCAGAAAATTGGCTGCTGAGGCCGAAAAAGCCCTGAAAAGAAAAACAGGATAAGAATTTCAAAAAGAAATAATTAAATTATGCGGGCCGTGAGCCCGCTTTTTTTTGGCTGAAATTCTAGCCTTCGACCCAATCATATATTTCTTCAACGCCAAGTGTGGTGGCTAAATCTGCCCATTCATCATCGGCGGCTTCGGCAAATAGGTTATCAAGGATTGGATCACTCGCATCATTCGTAGGTAATATTTGCAAACCCATAAAGCCTGCCCCAAAGGCGACAATTAATGCTGCCGCTACTTTTCGGTAGATAAAGTTATTGTTCGCGGCCACCGGCTTACGATTGTTCTGAGATGTTTCAGAAACTTGCTTCATTATTCGAGCTTGCAGAAGTTCGATATTGGGCTTGATATTATAACTATCGAGCATCTGATCGGTGTCACGAGCCTCTTTTATAAGAGGCGAGCTTTCCAGCGAATTATCACGCATATAATTTTGCGCCGCGTCTCGAATATGTTCAGGCCATTTTTCAGGCTTAGCACCATAGGCTTCTATGAGTGTTTCAAAATCTTCATATGTCATGAAGCCGCTCCTAGTAATGATTCAAACATAATATCATTATTGATTATTTTTCTGAGGGCTTTTCGGGCACGAGCTAGTAGAGATTCGTAAGCCGAAATTGAAATACCTAAAATATTGGCACCCTCTTTTTGACTGACATTTTGATAATAAGCCAAGGTGAGGGCCGCTTTTTGTCTATCGGGCAATTGCGATAGAGCGATCTTGATAAGATCCTGTTGTTCTTTTTCGGACATTGCCTGAAGAGGCTGATGGCTCGTATCTGCCACGTCCGGGACCTGATCTGTGTATATAGGAGATTTTTTACGTAAAATGTCCAAACATTGATTGGTCGCGACACGGCGCATCCATGTTAATAGCGTGGCTTGACCGGGTTCCCAATTTGGCGTCATTTTCCACGTTTTCAAAAACACAGTTTGAGCGACATCTTCGGCTATGAAAGGGTCTTTTAACATATGAATGGCGAGCGCGGTAATTGAACTCAAATGACGATCCATCAATTCGCTCAAGGCTCCAGAATCACCCGTTGATAACCGGGTGATTAAATCCTCATCCGGATCTGGTCCGGATGAGGAGGGGTTATGTTTTTGACGCGCGGGAATGGGACGTTATTCCTTGCGTTTGCCTTTACGCTTGCCTTTGCGCTTTCGACCTTCACCTTCGGTAAGAAAGCCGTCACCGTCTGCGTCAAGGCGAGCAAACATTGTTAGAGCTGACGCTTGGGCTTCATCACGTGTAATCACGCCATCAGCGTTCGCGTCAGGATCGATCCGATTTTTGATCCGCTTGCCTAGACGACCTTCTCCGTCACCTTTGGCCTTGCGCTTTTTACCATCTTTTTTCTCGCGCTCACCTCGGGCTTGCATTGCGGTGTCAAATTCGTCTTTTGTGACAAAACTATCGCCGTTAACGTCAAGTTTTTCAAATCGGTTCTTGCCATCTTTGCCGACTTTTCCAGGACGGTCGGCTCTCGCTTGAGCCGCAGTATCAAATTCGTCAGTTGTGATAAATCCATCGCCATTAGCATCAAGTTTTCCGAACACTTTCTCGCCTATTTTTTCTTTCATCTTGCCTCGGCGTTGGGCTTTTGCTGCATCTTTTTCATCGGAAGTTAAAACTCCATCGAAATTTGTGTCAGCCGTTGAAAAGCGCTCATCGGCCGCTGCGAGAAACTCGGACTGGCTAATACGTCCGTCTTGATCGATATCGGCTTGAGGTTTGGCGAGGGCTGTACCAGATATGAGTAAAGCTGTTGTACCCATGACAATGAGTTTCAATGTGCGTGACATAAGCATCTCCTTTTGCTTGCTTATAAACACAAACGCATGAGGGTGAAAATACTGTCGCTAGATGACAAAAATGTAAGAAAAGTCGTGTTAAGCGACTTGAATGGAGGCATTATCGCTATCCATATGGGCAATTAGGCTCTGATTAAGATGTGCATCCGTTTCATGGCCTATATAGGTTGGTGGAGCGCCCAGAAACCCTCTAACAGTTTCACGTAATGTATTCGCGATGTTTTCATTATCTGTGTGAGGCCCCGTAGAAACCAGACATGGATCAAATTTAGGATGGCGCTTTCTGATAGCATCTACCATCCAATAGGCGCGCATGAACTGGTCGGCTTCGTTGACATAACAAAGTAATGTTTCATCAGCAGCTCCGGCCAATCTTACATGAACTGGCGTACACCCAGACGGCATAGCCACATATAACCAATCATAATCCAGAGAAAAGGCGGCGAGGCTTCCCAATATATGTTCGGGTTCAATTTCACCGGCGGCCATCATCGTGAAATGTTCATTGGATGTCACATAAATAGCGTCTTTTAGGTCTGCGCCATCACATAACACGTTGGCGAGAGTCTTTTGAAAAATAATACCTGCATCGGCCATTAATGTCCCGGACAAACAGTCAATCACGCAGACCTTTTCACCCCGCGCTGCGGTGTGTTTTGATAGAGAGAGCGTGAGCGCCTTCACATCCTGGCTTTCATTGGCACAGAATATTGGCACAAGCTTCCCTTTCGGGAGATAATGTTCTTTTGTGTGTTTCATCCTAACTTCATGGCTCTTAATGACCGTTGAAGTTGAACTAGCAGCTTTCGCTTAAGCCCCGTCTAAGGTTTAGGGACAATATTTGCATAATATCTATAGTTAAAAAATTGTGTCTTATAATTCCGACATAAAAAAACCGCTCTTAAGAGCGGTTTTTAAATATTTGCTTTGATGAAATTATTCTAGCGATAATGCTGAATACGCGTTGTGCGAAGCCCGGCAATACCGTGAGATTCAATCGAGCGTTGCCACGCCATGAATTCCTCATTGGATAGTCCATATCTCTCGCAGGCGGCATCCAATGTTAGTAAGCCGCCACGAACGGCTGCCACAACTTCAGCCTTGCGTCTGATAACCCATCTGACGGTATCCGGCTTTGGAAGGTCTGCTAAAGTCAGAGGCGTGCCCTCTGGCCCAATCACCATATTCTCTCTTTTTTTTATGCGTTCTGACATCGGTTTTTTGCCCCTTGTTATCTGTCATTACTCTCAAGTTGATCATTTATAACAAAGCTCTCTTAAGAAGGGTTTAAAGCGAGAAAAAAAATTCAATAAAAACAATAGTTTACGAAGGTTAACAAGGTAAATTCAGCGTTAATAAAGGTTTACGGGAACAGTAAGTTTTTGATTCTATTGAGAGAATCTCGCAGTGTTAACGTTTAGACTGTCTCGACTCGACACATTTGGCTCTATATATGGAAGCCGAAATTAACGAAATCGGTTCCCAAATAGCGTTAAGCAAGGGTAATCCGTACAAAATTTGGATGAAATGGCGTCAAAGATTAACAGCCTTAGCTTTAATAAAGCTCCGAATGACACGCGGGTTGTCGTGGCGATGTCGGGCGGCGTGGATAGTAGTGTCTGCGCAGCGATGCTTGCGCGCGAAGGATATGACGTTGTTGGCGTTACATTGCAGCTCTATGATCACGGGGCGGCGATCAAAAAGGAAAAGGCCTGTTGTGCTGGCCAGGATATCTATGATGCCCGCCGTGTAGCTGAGATGATGGGCTTTCCGCATTATGTGCTCGACTATGAAAGCCGCTTTAAAGAAAGTGTCATTGATGATTTCGCCGATACCTATCTGAAAGGCGCAACACCTATTCCCTGTGTGAGGTGTAATCAAACCGTCAAATTCCGTGATTTGCTCGAGGTCGCGCGAGATCTAAATGCCGATTGTATGGCAACAGGTCATTATATTAAGCGTATAGACGGGCCAAATGGGGCTGAGCTGCACCGGGCCTTTGATCATGGAAAAGACCAAAGTTATTTTCTATTTGCCACAACGCGTGAGCAGTTGGATTTTCTGCGCTTTCCGCTGGGACATATGGATAAGTCCGAAACGCGTAAACTCGCCACGGAAATGGGGCTTAATGTGGCCGCGAAGCCGGACAGCCAGGATATCTGCTTCGTGCCGACGGGTCGCTACACGGACATTATAGAGAAATTACGCCCTGAGGCGTCAAAACCGGGTGATATTGTTCATATTGACGGACAGGTTTTAGGAACACATCGCGGCGTGATGTATTACACAGTGGGTCAGAGACGAGGTTTAGGTCTGCCGGATGGGAGCGGGCAAGACCCGCTATTCGTGGTCAGGTTAAATGCGGATGATAATCAAGTCATTGTAGGGCCTAGAGACGCCTTAAAGCGATCACATATATATCTCAACGATATTAACTGGATCGGGGATACGGAATTTGGACCGAAACTCAATGATATGCCCATTCGTGTGAAAGTCCGGTCGACCCGCCCACCAGAGCCCGCCACATTGGTCTGGGATGATGAAAACTTATCTGTACATTTAGATAAGGCTGATGAAGGCATATCTCCGGGTCAAGCTTGTGTATTTTACGAAGCGACATGCGAAGCCACGCGCGTATTGGGCGGCGGCTGGATTTCGCGGACAGAATAGAGCAGTCCAGCGGATAGATTTTGAACGAGGTATTTGATAATGATGATTGTGGCTGGCATTGTCGGTGTAGCTATTCTTTTTTGGTTGCGAAGGGATATGAAAAAACAGAGAGAATGGCGCGAGAAGAAAGAACGCGATATCGCGATCAAAAGAGCCAAGATCGCATCTAAGAATAAACAAAAGGAAGAATAATGAGTATTCTTCTCGGAGCTTTAGCAATTTTTGGGATAGCTGCGATGATTTTGATTGCTATTGGAAACATGGTGGAAAATAAAACTGAAAGAGAATATCAGTTAGAAAAAGTTCAACGTAGGTTGGACAAGAAAATGAAAGAAAGGCGTGACGCCGAACTTTCAAATTTGAAGGAAGAATAATGTCATCTGATCCAGTCGTAATCGTGGGCATGGCCCGCACCCCTATGGGCGCGTTTCAAGGCGCCTTTTCATCTGTGTCTGCCCCAGAGCTAGGGGCCGCAGCCGTGGAAGCAGCCGTATCAGAGGCTGGTATTGATAAGGACAAGGTAGAACAAGTCATTATGGGCTGTGTGCTGGCAGCTGGTCAGGGCCAAGCTCCGGCGCGTCAAGCAGCGATTAAGGCGGGCCTCTCTAAGAATTGTGAAGCCACGACGATTAATAAAATGTGTGGCTCGGGTATGCAGGCAGCCATTATGGCGCATGACGCGATTAAGGCTGGTTCAATTGATCTCGCAATCGCGGGCGGCATGGAAAGCATGACAAATGCGCCGTATTTGTTGCCCAAAGCACGCGGCGGCATGCGTATGGGCAATCAGCAAGTGATCGATAGTATGATGTATGACGGTCTCACGGACGCCTATGAAGGCGGCGCGATGGGAGTTTTTGCCGATATGATTGCCAGCGAGTATCAGTTCACACGCGAACAACAAGATGCCTACGCCATTGAATCTGTACGCCGGGCAAGAGAAGCTCAAGACACAGGCGCGTTTGAGCGTGAGCTAACATCTGTCACCGTCAAAAACCGTAAAGGTGATATTGAGGTCACCGAAGATGAGGGTCCTAAAAATGCCCGACCCGAAAAAATACCAACATTGCGCGCTGTGTTTACCAAAGACGGAACCGTCACGGCTGCGAATGCTAGCTCGATAAATGACGGGGCGGCGGCGCTTGTTTTGATGCGCAAATCCGAGGCTGAAAAAGGCGGGCATAAAATTCTCGCCGAAATAGTATCTCACGCCGCCCACGCCCATGAGCCTGCCTATTTCACGACGGCGCCAGTTGATGCCATGAAAAAAGCCCTTAAAAAAGCCGGTTGGAAAACGGGTGATGTGGATCTTTGGGAAATTAATGAAGCTTTTGCGGTCGTGCCTATGATTGCCATGCAAGAGCTTGGCCTTGATCATGATAAGGTCAATGTGAATGGCGGCGGCTGTGTTTTGGGACACCCGATTGGCGCTAGTGGGGCTCGTATCATCACCACGCTTATTGCGGCTATGGAAAAGGATGATCTTAAAAAAGGTGTCGCGTCTCTATGTATCGGCGGCGGTGAAGCGACAGCGGTTTGTTTGCAACGGGTCTAGCTAGCTCCTGCGGGATCGATATCCGCTAATAACCCCTTATGATCAGAGCCTAAGTTAGGACGTAGCTCCAGCCTATGATTGCGAGAACTCGCCAGAATATGATCAATGGTAAGTCCCATAGGGATAAGTGGCAGATCAGCGAAAGTCGACTTTACAGGGCCAACACGTTTTGTGCCTAAAATCTGTTTCACTCGCTGCAATGTCCCAGACCACGGGACGGCATTGAAATCACCCGCTAGTATTACGGGTGCATCCAGAGACGATAAGAACGGTTCCAACTGATCTATTTGCTTGGATTGATCATGAGGCCATGGCCAGTATAGATGAAGTGAAATAATCCATAGCTCTCCATCAGATGCCTGCACTTTGGCAGCAGCTAAACCCCGGAGACAAATTAGGCTATTTTCAATAAAGGGCAGTCGGCTCAATATAGTTGGTCCGCCAAGTTCTTTATAAAATGGACAATGATGTTGATGGGGGTATATCGTAGATAACTGCTGAAGAAATGCTTCTTGACTGAACGACACTTCTTGCAAAGTTACAAAACTGGCGTTGCTATGAATTATATCTGCAACTAATGGGCCGGTGTCTTTAACTCTGTAACTTACATTCTTTTGATATAAGCGATAGCTGGCCTTTATATTCGGGTCATATCCATTTCCATATCTATGCAGCCCATCAACAAATAACGTAATCAAAATGACAACTAGACCTAAAAATTTTACAAATTTTGGGGCCATCCATATTATTGAGATCAATATCAATACGAGCGGTATTCGAAACACTGCGATACTGTCACCCGGAGGAAAGTACCGACCGAAGAGACTTACGAAAATTAAGACCAATAGGCCCACAATACCCAGATCTATGAGTTTTCTAAACATAGGGGTTATTTGTAAGGAAAATCGGACCAAATTTAGACGGGCTAGAGGCAATAAAAAGCCTAGGATAGGTCAATAAAAAACCCGGCCATTTGGCCGGGTTAATTTTTGCGTCGATTAACTTACTTAGAAGCTATAACGCGCGCGGACATACCATTGTCCACCATTGAAGCCAAATGGAGCTGTCGATGGGAATTCACCCCCAACAACGCCCGCAACACCCAAGCTTTCTAATGTATCAGGTGTATTATCAAGGATATTGGCCGCGCCGACACTAATCTCGGCACCCTCAAGGAATGAGTAAGTAACTTCAGCATCAAAGTTAACTTCTCCGCCTAGATCAATCGGAATACCGTTAGTCCCGAGGTAATCTTCGAAATAGCTGGAGTGGAAATTCGCGCGAAGTAAGCCTCTCCAATCACCTTGTTCATGGTTAAATGTAGCACTGCCTTTGATACTTGGGATGTTTTCTTCCAACGAACGTGTTCGCAGGTCTCCAATATCTTCAAAAACACCACGGTTTGTTACTTCCGTGTCAGTCCAGTTAGCCGCGAATTGGAATGAGCTTGAACCGCTACCAAAGTCAAATGGATAGGTCGCCACAACGTCAATACCTTGTGTTTCGGTATCAAAGTTATTTGTAAAGACAACGAATGAGGCAAGGTCTTCCGCGCCAGCGAAGTCAGCTGAGTTAAGTCCTCCAACACCACTTAGAGAATTAAGCAAAAATGATGTTGCGGTAGTTATAACGCCGTCTTCATCTCGTTCTACGTCAAGCGTAACGCCATTATTGACACCGAATTGAAATAGTTCTTCGCGGAAATCTAGATTGCTTGTTGTTGCAATCCGACCATCCAATGTAATGTTGAAGTAATCAACGGTTATGTCCAAGCCACCAAGGCTAGTCGCAAAACCAACAGTGAAGTTTTCACTTTCCTCCGGCCCGAGCGTGAATGGGTCTTCACCTCTTGCAGATCTTTGAGCATTAATGAACTGACCTGCACCGCTGGTGAGAGGAAGTGTACCAACATCAGATAGGACGCCGCCAACAAATGCCGTTGTGATGTTGATTACATTTGCTTGACCTGCTGTTGGAGCATGAAAACCTGTTGAGTAAGTACCACGTAGGGTAAGATTATCACTTACATTATATTTAGCACCGATTTTCCAATCCAGCGTATCGCCGAAGGCGTCATAGTCTTCCCAGCGAAGGGCGCCTTGGACGCTTAAAGCATCAGAAATATCTGTTTCAACATCGACATAAAATGCAATATTGTCTTGTGCAAAATCACCTTCAGCCGCAGGAACAAAGCCACCAAACCCGTTAGAGCTAGACGCGAAACCTTGGCCTGTTGGAAAAGCATCGGTTACCTGAGCAAGAGGTCCAATTGCAAAAGAGGCATCATCCCCTTGCGTAATGGAGAAGACTTCTTCTCGATATTCAAACCCAGCTGCCACGAATAAGTCAGATGCTAGGCCATCAAATGGAACAGCGTATGTCAAATCGACGTTGACGTTTGTGTCTGACTGCTCATAGGCACCTGGAACAAAGTCACGAGGTGAGTCTGGACCAAGAGATGCGTTCAGCGTGTTATTAATGAAGAATGTGGTTTCATTATTACCGCGTGTGAAGCTTACATCATACCCAAGACCCGTACCGAAGTCTAATTCTCCACGGAGGCCACCTACGAATGACCAATCCGAATTGTCACCGCCGAAACGTGGGACGAAGCCGCCCGGCAAAGTTTCGATGAATGAGAAACAGTTACCATTCACGCCGTCACCAAACACAGTCTGGTAGGCTTGGCTTGTTTCATCAGGAATTAATCCATTGATTAAAGGAATACCTGCTGGACAGGCTGCAGCGTCTAGTCCGGCTAAGTTACCAACTAGAACAGATGCAACAGCGTTGTCGGCGTCGCTAGCAAGGCCTGTTACCGGATCAACAGTTGGCCCTGTAAAAACACCATCGCGATTGGTTGGGTTTCTGAAGAAGAAACCGCCTTCAACTTGGCGTTCCGCATAGTTACCAAAGGCATATAGTTCTACATTCTCATTAAGCTCATAGCCTGTATTGACGAAAAGCTTGATGTCGTCGTTCACATTTGGCTGTCCCCAAATTTGGACCGTATCAATGCCACTTGTAACTGTATTGACGGATTGATCTGCAACGGCTGTGTTTCCGGCTGCAAAAAGAGCGGCAACATCATCACGGGCTGTTGAACGGATGGTGTCATTTACTTCACCATATTCACCTGTGATATTAACAAAACCATTTTCACCCAGTGGCAAGCCGATATTACCAGCAATACGATAGTTTTCACCGTCGCCTTCATAAGTTTCGCCATACCGAACTTCAACAATACCGCCTTCAGCATCATCTTTAAGTTCGAAGTTAATCACACCGGCAATCGCGTCTGAACCATATTGAGAAGAGGCGCCGTCACGTAGGACTTGGACGTTTTTCAAAGCCAATGATGGGAAAACAGAAATATCAGGACCATGCGCCCCGTCAGCAATACCACCGCCGAGGAATGAAATCACAGACCCGCGATGACGTCTTTTACCGTTTAAAAGAACCAGCGTGTTATCTGGTGATAGTCCGCGTAAGTTTGGCGGACGGATAATCGTCGCCGCATCAGAAATCGGTTGTGTGTTCACGTTAAACGACGGAACGGAGATACGAAGTGCATCCGCGATATCGTTAGGCGCCTGATTTAATAGTTCTGTCGCCGGAATAACGTCGACTGGTGCAATAACATCGGCTGCAGACCGATCGTCTTTACGACGTGTACCGATTGTAATGACCTCATCTTCGGAAACACTTGTCCCCGATGACTGCGCGTAAGTCGGTGTTGCTAGCAATGTTGCTAACGTTGCTGTGGCCGTTAGCGCCAGCAATGAGCGAGTGGTAAATTTACTCAAAATATTCTCCTTCTTAATATTTAAGGACAGGTTTCCCCTCTATCCCTAGAAATTTGTGTAAATGGTAGAGACAATGATGGACAGGAAAAGAACGTCGCAAAATTAACTTTATTTTTTTTTGTGACAAAATTGATACAATTTTTGGAACAAAGCTATAATTATATGCAAATTTATTATAATATCATATGATTAAGCTAATGTTGAATAGCTATAGAATTCGTCTCGCCAATCAAAAAGATATACCCGCTATATCTGAACTTATGGATATATCTATCAAGGAGTTACAAAAGGGCTATTTGAGCCATGATCAGATCCAAGCTTCATTTGGAATGATGGGTTTGGACACACAATTAATTACAGATAAAACTTTTTATTGTGTATTTTATGGCGAAGCTCTTGTGGCGTGTGGTGGATGGTCTAGACGCGCCACTCGATACGGCGGGAACCATACTGCGGGACGTGATGCGAGTTTACTTAATTCCAAAACTGACCGAGCCAGAATAAGAGCGATGTATACTCACCCCAATCACGCAAAAAGAGGCATTGGTAAAATGATATTGGAGGCGTCCGAAATAGCGGCTAAATTTGAAGGATTTAAAGCCTTAGAAATGGTGGCAACAATGGCAGGAAAGCCATTTTACCTAAGATGCGGCTATCATATTGAAAGCGAGTGGGACGACAATAGCGGGCAGGTTCCAGTACCGCTTTGCTCGATGACAAAGATTTTAGCCTGACACGTCCTAAACGGCGCAATTATCGATCAGCCTTACACCTTTGCAATGTGCAGCAATCAGTAGACGCATAGGCTTATCAACTATCCCGGTTTCTTGTATTTCCAGACTATTGGCGTCAGCGACACTGATATAGTCAACGCCGTCAAAGCCCGCCTCACGAAAGGCCGTTTTCGCGCGCTCAGTGGCGACATTAATATCATCCCCTTTTTTCAAGTCCGCGACGCAGGCCTTCATGATAACATTTAATTGACGCGCAATCGCCAATCCGTCTGCGTCGAAATATTGATTGCGAGAGGAGAGGGCGAGGCCATGTGCGTCGCGTGCAATTTCGGCCCCGACAATTTTTATCGGCATATCCAGATCGACAACCATGCGCCTGATTGTGGCGAGTTGTTGATAATCTTTCTCACCAAAAATGGCGATATCCGGGGCCACGCGATTCAACAGCTTTGTGACGACAAGGGCGACACCGTCAAAAAATGTCGGGCGGTGGTCTGTCTCTAGCCCGTCTGCTACGCCGCCAACCTTCACTGAAGTGGCATGGTCGGGATGATACATGCTGGCCGGATTGGGAATATAAACGAGACCACAGCCGGCGGATTTCAACTTGGCGATATCGCTCTCTTCTTGTCGGGGATAGCTCTCAAAATCTTCGCCCGGCGCAAATTGTGTCGGATTTACGAAAATGCTGGCGATCACTTTCGAGGCATTCGTGCTGGCCAACTTGATGAGAGATAAATGCCCCTCATGCAAGGCACCCATTGTCGGGACAAAGGCCATTGTTTCACCGAAGCCCCGCCACTCCCAGACCTGAGATCTTAATTCTGATAAATTTCTAATAATGATTGGATCGTCCATAGATCCAGATTAGCCTGCTCCCGGGCCAATCACAAGACACCCAGAGGCAAGATGCTGAAGTTTCGCACAGACCGAGCGGGCCTGAGACGCACTCATGGCTTCAAAGCGGGCCCGGTATAGGGTTTGATTGCCACGTTTAAGGGGCGCGACCCGACCATGGATTCTATTTAGTCCAACCAAATTGCCCACAGCATCGATCTGAGCCGTTGCGCCCTTCTCATAGCGAAAGGCGCCAACTTGAATGGCCCAGCTATTATCAAAAATTCTGTCGGCTATTTTCACATCATTAGCACCGTTTACAATGGTGACAGGTTTGCTGTTACGACCTCTTAGGCGAACTGCGCTGGCAATCGTTGGATAAACTCTGGGCACTGCTTCCTCTTTCACAGTGACGGTTGGATAGGATTTTATATCCTTGACGCCGAGTGTCTTAAAGCTTCGCTCAACAAGGTCTTGCATATGTTCGTTGCGCGACTTTCCGCTTGCACCGCCCAAGACCACGGCGATTATACGGCGGCCTTCACGTTGGGCGGATATTATCAGGTTATACCCTGAGGCGCGCGTATATCCGGTTTTAAACCCGTCTACACCGGCCAATATGGGTAAAAGCTTATTGGTATTTTTATAGTGTTTCCCGCCATAGCTAAATTCTTTCTGGCCGAAATAATGATAATAACGTCGATGATGGGTTATTGTGGCGGCGGCCAGTTTGGCCATATCCCGTGCAGTTGTTTTCTGTTTGGGATCAGGCAGGCCGCTGGCATTTTTAAATACGGTACGTCTCATGTGCAGATCACGGGCTTTGGCCGTCATCATTTTGGCAAAGGCCTCTTCACTGCCGGCGAGGCGTTCAGCCAAAACAACCGCCACGTCGTTCGCGCTTTTCACAGCGAGGCCCTGAATGGCTTCATCAACTGTGATGGTGCGGCCCGCTTTTAGGCCCAATTTAACGGGCGGTGTTCTGGCAGCGGTTTTTGAAACAGGTAGTTTTTCGTCGAGCTTCAGCGTTCCATTGTTTAGAGCATCAAAGGTTAGGTAAAGCGTCATGACTTTGGTGAGCGATGCGGGAAAGCGCAATTCGTCAATTTTACGGGCATGGACGATGTCTAACGTGTCGGCGTCAACCACAATGGAGGCATATTTTTCCGCAGCTAAAACTGTCACTGGTGTAAACCAGGTCATTAAGCTGAAAAATAAGAATGTCAGAAGTCGCATAGTCATTATCAAAACAGAGATTTAGTCTTTGGTTAAACAGGGTTACTCAAAGGTTAATATTGAGGATGTGTGCACACAATTATTATGTGAGCAATCCGTATCGAAATATAAGCATTTATAGACTGACATACCCAATGTTCCTAACGCCACTTGCATATCTTAATGGAATGAACCGATGCAAAGTTGCAATGTGATTCGTGTGATACAAGACGGCCCAACTGTAGTTTCTTCCGACGACGGTCTTTACACCTAAATCAAGCTCGCGTTTTTCCTAAATCGATAGCTATGCTGTCTCATTATGTCATCAAAGACCGATACGGCCGCCCCGGCAAAGGCAATGATAAGGGCAAAGTCGAAGGGTTAGTCGGCTTTGCGCGCCGTAACTTCATGGTGCCTATGCCCCGTTTTGATAGTCTTGAGGCGTTCAATGATTATCTAGAAGACATGTGCCGTAAGCGGCAAAGCGATATTTTGCGGGGCCATACAGAGAGCATTGCGCAGCGGCTTGTGCGTGACTTAGGCGCCATGAGCGCCTTGCCTGCCGCTCCGTTTGAAGCCTGTGATCAACGCAGCGGCCGCGTCACGTCCACATCGGTCGTGCGCTATAAGGGCAATGATTACTCTGTCCCTGTTCGCTATGGCCATCAAGATGTCTGGATCAAAGGCTTTGTCGATAAAGTTGTCATTGGCCATAAAACCGATGTCATAGCAGTGCATACCCGTTCTTATGCGGCGGCGGATATAATCTTTGATCCCATCCATTACCTGCCGCTGATAGAGCGTAAGATAAATGCTTTGGAACAAGCGGCTCCGTTGCAGGGTTGGAGTCTTCCCAAAGCGTTTGCGACCTTACAGCGGATATTGGAACGTAGATCTGGAACCGCAGGCGGCCTTGTCGTTCTGATGTAGTCGCAAGAAGCATCTCTTGGATAACCTCTGGCAATGTATCCGCGTCGCTTTCAACTGCACCTGTTAGCGGGTTACAGCCGAGCGTTCTAAAGCGCACATTTTTCATCATGGGCTTTTCACCTTCTTTAAGTGGCATGCGATCATCACCAACCATGATCAATACGCCGTCACGTTCAACAACAGGGCGTACGGCTGAGAGGTAAAGATCAGGAATTTGAATTTTCTCGCGGTAAATATACTGCCAGATATCAAGCTCGGTCCAGTTTGATAGCGGGAAAACACGCATGCTTTCGCCTTTATGGACGCGGGTGTTGTAAACATTCCAAATCTCAGGACGCTGGTTCTTCGGATCCCAGCGATGCTGTTCTGTCCGGAATGAGAAGATACGTTCTTTCGCGCGTGACTTTTCCTCGTCACGGCACGCGCCGCCAAAGGCTGCGTCAAAGCGGTATTTATCAAGCGCCTGCTTAAGGCCTTGAGTTTTCATGATGTCCGTATGAACGGCTGAGCCATGCGTGAATGGGCCAACGCCGTCTTTAACACCATCCTCATTAATGTGAACAATCAGCTCCATACCAACCTCTTTCGCGCGGCGATCACGGAAAGAGATCATCTCACCAAATTTCCATGTCGTATCGACATGCATAAGCGGAAATGGCGGCGGTGATGGGTAGAAGGCTTTTTCAGCCAAATGCAACATAACCGAGCTATCTTTACCGACAGAGTAAAGCATCACAGGATTTTCACACTGAGCTGCGACTTCGCGCATAATGTGAATAGACTCAGCTTCAAGACGGTCCAAATGGCTCATGTCCATATTGCCAAGGCTCACATCATTGGCCTCAAGCGCGTCAAGCTTATCAACCGCTGTTTCCAGCGTTTTAAGCGTACATTGACCACCATCTTTAAGACGGGCAATACCCTTGCCGTCGTTTAGAAGTTTACGCGACACCGTCGACAGGCTCTGGCCCGTCGCTTCGGCATATTTCTCCGCGCGTTCTACAAAATCAGATATCAAACTCATGGGCATGCTCCCATTAAAATTAAAAACAAACTGGAAATAATCTCAAAAAAGCGTGATATCGTGGGATTTATCCCAATAAAATAGGCGGTCTGGGTGTTTTATCGTTCAGAAAGCTCAAATAATAAAATATTAGCTGATATGTTTGTCATCAGCTAGATTCTTAATTTTTGTGTGACCGCGTAGCTTTAATGTCAGATTACGCCCGCCTCGCAGAATGGGATATAGATGTTGGCTGCGCCACTTGCTTTTAAACGTCCATTTTGTCAAACGTCGCAACACACCGCTATCGGTCGTCATTAAGGCCATTATATGCATGGCATTATCGCCATGATAAAACTGTCCATCAAGTTCAACAACCATGCCCTCATCTAAATCTAATCCAGCTTTAGTAATGTCAATTACAAGAGGATGATCGTCACGCGCGTTGATAAGCTCAACGGAATATTGCGCCTTTAAGCGAAGCATTTTGACATAAGCTTGGCAAAAGGGGCAATCGCCATCATAGACAATTCGAATATGTGTATCTGTTGACATCCGCTCTATGTGGTTTGAACTTTATCTAATCCCGTGACCGGGTCTTTTCTATATTTCCTTGCAAACCACGCCATATTATAAAAAGTGAAGAAGACAAATGGGTATATGAAAAACTGAACATTGAGTAGGAGATAATTCGCGAAGTGAAAACAAGCAGCTCCGATAAGGAAGAACGTCGTCACCCATTGCTTGCGAATAATCAGAACAAGCGGCGCAAAAATTTCAAACACGGCCACCATGACGCCGAAAGCGAAAACAATCCAAACATGTTCTGCCAGCTCAAACGCATAGGCTCGCTTTACAAGCTCACCCTCTGCATCAAACCCATTCCGAAGCGCACGTTTAATTAGGGTCGACTGAACTTTACCCGACAGATCAAACCACTCCAAACCTGACATACGAAGCTTCGCGACAATCGCCCAAAAATAGAACATAATAATATAGGTTTGCGAGGCACGTATCGGCCAACTCGCTTCCCATTCCTCGACAACTTTACCTTTGAACTTCTTAGCATCCAGCGCAAAGCGATAGTTACATTTCGAAAAGTAAAAGAAGAAAAGCATTGTGACCGGCACAAGATATCTATGATGAACATCGCCAGCGAAACTATCGCGAACGCCTTTAAGATAGAAAATAAAGATCACCATAAATATGATCGATGGCTTCGTCCATTTTCCTAACATGAAGAAAATGGTCGCGATCATCAGTAAAATAAACACAGGTATATTCAGCCATGGAATATGGGTGGTGATACCTAAATAGTCGAAATACCAAATTGGCTCGATGAACTCAGCGCTAGGACCGTTTGCATCCAAAATAAGCAAATGTGGAAATTGAGATATATGATAGAGAAAAAGCCCGCCGCCTAATAAGGCCCGCAGCGCCCCGAGACTATCTGCGGAATAGCCTTCATAGAAATACCAATTCCACACACGTTCAATGATATTCATTTTTCTAACATCGCTGCTCATGGCGTTTCCTTCGTCATGACCGATGTTCGCATCCTGCCATTCATCTCTGATAAGTCTCCGCGTCTTAGGGCCTCACGGTCGAAATTCGTAAACTCATAACTTGCGGTAACCTGAACAATATAGTCAGGGTCGCCCTCTTCTCGCTCAAGTGTCTTGTTGAACATATCAATAATTAGCGGCCCCCAATCTATCACTTTTGCCGTATCGGGATAGAATGTTTCAAACACGAACTGGCTAATAAAGTTGCGCTTATAGCGCGCTCTAACTTGGTCAGGCGCACCGACGCCAAAAGCCCGTTCTGTATAAATTCGCCGAAAGGCACCCCCCGGAATATTCAAATCTTTTTTATTGATATATTCAATTTCACCTGACGCGGTGAGCACCTCAAAGCCTTTCTTAAGTTTAGGCTTATCACCAATAGCTACACTTAACGTATCGCCCCCTTTAAAAACACTATACATTGGCACCCACGTCAGTGGGAAGGGGTCAGCTCGAAGGAAAACAGCCCCTAAAATAACAATGTGAGATATAATAAGTAACTTTGTGACGCTACGCTTTTTCATAGTCAGATATTCCCCTCATAGTCCCTTAGAAAATTTACTAATCATTAGGCGCTGCCTAATCAATATTTTTATTTGTCTGACGTCAGCGCCCATGGCACAGATTTGGGTCTAGGCTAAGAGAGACTTTTGGCTCATCTTCATCCTCATGGAGTGAAGAATGAGAAAGACAAGACAGACATCCGGCGAGCGGATTAGACTTTAGGACAACTTTGCTAAGATCGATGTTGTTTCTGGAATTTAGAAACGCGGTCCCACCAGCTATCAAAATAAGTATCGCTGAGTTAACGACAAAGATAGTGGTATGTCTGAAAAGCCATATTGCAGCGTGGGTAATGTCAACCATGTATAGAAAATGTTGGCGATGACGAAAATCGGCAAATAGCGCCATTTTCGTGTGATAATTTTTGCTAAAATTCCAAAGATTAGTCCAATGACCAAGCCGGATAATATGCTCAATTAAACATCCCCTATAGTTTTCTTATATTAAACGTAGGAAGAGTGTCACCCATTTTCAAGTACACGCAAGAGTATTGCAAAGACCTAATCTGGACAGCTACCCTTGCCCTTAACTCCGCGCTTTGTATTATCACGCCATGCGATGGATTCTCATAGCCGTCATTTTTGTGCTCACCGCCTGTGCTCGGCAGACCTCGACGAGTATGCCGGCCTGTCAGGTAGAGCTGTTAATTCTTGGGACAGGCCAGGACGCTGGCGCGCCCCAGATTGGCAATCCGGAGGACTCGGGCTGGAAATCGCCGGACAAACGGCTTTACGCGACCTCAGCCGCCTTGATGGACCGACGTAATCAGGCGCGATATTTGTTTGAAGCCACACCGGATATTCGCGTGCAGGTTAACGCGCTTGATAAAATTATGCCGCCGGACAGTGATAGCTCTGATACGCGACTAGGTCTATCGGGTGTCTTTCTAACGCATGCTCATATTGGTCATTATGCAGGCTTAGTGTTTTTTGGACGTGAGTCAGCGGGGACGAAAAACCTCCCGGTTTATGCCATGCCGCGCATGACCAACTTCCTGAAATCTAACGGCCCCTGGAGCCAGTTGGTCAAACTTAGCAACATCCGTCTTGAGGGTGTCTCATCGTTAAGCGGCGCATGGACATTATCTGAGGATGTGTGGGTCATGCCGTTTAAAGTGCCGCATCGGGATGAATATTCTGAAACGGTCGGTTTCCTTATAAAAGGCCCAAATAAATCGGCCTTTTTCCTGCCTGATATTGATAGTTGGGAAGCCTGGGAGACCCAAGCTGAGCAACCTTTTGCCTCACGCTCGGAACGCTTAAATATTCTCGATATGGTCAACCGTGTGGATTACGCCTTTCTCGATGGGACCTTTTTTGATGATTATGAATTGCCCGGTCGTGATATGAGCAAAATCCCGCATCCGCGCGTTAAACACACCATGAATATATTTGAAAGCCAGCCCGAGGAAATCCGGGATCGTATCTATTTTATTCATCTCAACCATACCAATCCTATTCGCTTTCAATCAACGCTTGAATATCGGGATGTGATTGAAAGCGGCTTTAATGTGGCCCGCCGCGGACAGCGGTTTTGTCTCTAAATGACAAATTTTTAAGGACCTCTTGAACCTTTAAAAACCCTTCCTAAATGACTCCTGAGGCGCCGAAACGGGTCTCAATTATCGATCGCTCATGCTGAGGATCGCAACATAAACTCATTGCTTTTGAAAGGATGAACCTATGAGAACTTATGACTTTTCCCCTCTATATCGCTCTTTTGTGGGGCTTGACCGGATGGCCAACCTGATTGATGCAGCGACGCAATTTGACGGTGGTACGGGATATCCCCCCTATAATATCGCGCAGCTTAATGAAGATAGTTACCGGATTGAACTGGCCGTTGCCGGATTTGCCGAAAATGAGCTTGAGATAGAAACACATAAAAATGTGCTCACCGTGACAGGCCGTAAAGATAAAGATGTCTCTGAGGCGACCAATGATACGGGCCCGGCTTATCTACATCGCGGCATTGCCGAGCGGGGCTTTGAGCGCCGTTTTCAACTGGCAGACCATGTCTTTGTCACAGAGGCGGATTTATCCAATGGATTACTAACAATCTCGTTGAAACGGGAGTTGCCGGACGCGTTAAAGCCTCGAAAGATTGCCATTGGCGCGAAGTCTGACGAAAAATTAATACCGCAGAAACCTTCCCGTAAAGGCAAAGCTGCCTAAATATAAGCTATAGCGTTGATATCCTCTCCCCCCTAGATATCCGCTTTTAGAGTGGCGCCGCGCTTTCAGCCCCCCTCCCTCCGCGCGGCGCCACATTATCTCTTAGGCGCTTTGGCGAAACTCGGTATCGTATATTAGGCGAGCCATACCTATGGCTTCATTTTCATAAGTGGCGGCGTCTAGAAATCCACCAAGTTCGTGAAAATCGGGGTCGCTTGGCGACTTATGTTTGAAATGCATGGACCAATCTTCGAAATTGCGTGAATTGATCGGCCCATTGCAAATCGTAACGATTTGATGGTGTCTATGATCAGAAAAAATAGATGTATAGATATCCAATAAGTCTTCGGGGTAACCCTCCAATAATTGCATAAAGGTTTTACCATCAAAAATCAGAGCGCCCGTCACATTTAGAGCGGCGTTTCGACTACGAGATGCCTTCACCAGATTATCCAAATCTTTTTCGGATAGGGGCTTTGTCACCTGACTAATATACAAAATTTCTCTTAACGCCCGTCCCATGTGCCACCTCGCTGTTCGTACAATGTACAGCTTTTAAAGAGGTATACTACTGTTATATTTGCTAGATATTCTTTTCGTAAAAAGTGGCGAATACGCACACGTCGAGGCGTAGGTGGTATGTCGGATTTAGGAGGTTGTAATTAGCGAGTTTGTTGTCGCGTTTCTAGGACATCTCGCATCTGTTTCGCGGGTCCAGATTAAACTCTTCTAAAAAGACATTACGCGCCATAAGTGCCGCTTCATCACTATCAGATGCCGTATGTATAAATGAGCCCAGTTCGTGAAGATCCGGCTCCTTGGGGCGGTGACGTTTATAAACCATCGCCCAGCTTTCAAAACAACGCATTTTCACATTTTCATTGCTCAGTGTGATGATGTCTTTATGTCGCGGGTCCGACAAAATACGTTTATAGACGTTTATCACGTCTTGTTCGTCCCCCTCTAATATTTGCATAAAGTTTTTGCCGTCATAAAGAAGTGCACCCGTTATATTATTGTCTGAATTTTTCTGACGAGCGTTCTTAAGTAAGTCGTCCATGTCTAAATCAGACATGGGCCGAACGGTACTTCGACTTACATACATAATTTCTTTAAGAGACATGTCTACCCCTTCTGTGCCTACACACAATATATGTTACACAGTATCGATTCCCAAAATTTGTTCAAATAAAATATACATAAATGATACGTGATTGTGATATATGCCGGTTAAACTAAACAGCTAGGAAACATGATCGCTAAGGTAAAAATATGCGGCCTGACGCAGTCTCAAGATGTGGAAGCTGCTATTCGTTATGGGGCTGACTATCTAGGATTTATCGTCGAGGCGAAAAGTGCGCGGCGTTTAAGCGTGAGGGAAGCTGCGCGCCTATCCCTACCTGCCAAGGGAATTATACCGCGTGTCGCGGTCACCGTGAATGCGGGCGCGGCGCTTATTTCAAATATTGTTTCCCTGATGCAGCCTGATTTTATACAGTTTCACGGTGATGAAACGCCTCTACATGTTGCCGCAGTCGGTCGGGATCATAACGTTGGGATTATCAAAGCTGTCTCTGTGTCAAGCAAATCAGATATCCTCGCCGCGTTGGATTATGTGGGCTTTGC
>CAZPLJ010000007.1:37418-64039 GCA_964587545.1 uncultured Caulobacterales bacterium
GTCTTTAAACTTAATCATTCCTGAATAATTTTATGTCCTAATATAAGACATAAGAGGGGGTGCTTATGCAGAAATCTACGTTTAGAGAGAAGACTCGCTACCGTTTTGACAATTTTATGTCGAAGGGCGGCAGCTCAATTTTTACAATTATCATTATTGCCTTTCTAATCGGCTATCTATGGCTTGGCCTATTGCGGACAGGTATAATTATGAATGGTGCTGAATCGGCAAAAGAAGGCGGCTTTTTTCGCCAGCTTTACATCACATTCTTACAGATGACGGCCCCTGGAAACATGAATCAGGACTTGAATTCATCTCCATTCTTGAAAATCTCGGCAATTTTATCAGGCGTTTTCGGCATTGTTCTGTTCTCGGGATTAATTGGATTTATCACAACATCTTTACACTCAAAGCTCGCGGACCTTCGCAAAGGCCGCTCCAAGGTCATTGAAGACGACCACACTTTGATTTTAGGTTGGAATGAGCAGCGCGTTGTCGAAATATTGAGAGAATTGACCCTGGCTAATGAAAGCGAAGACAGCCCCTGTGTTGTCATATTGGCTAATCGGGAAAAGGAAGAGATGGATGATTTCCTCACATTAAATGTTCCCAATACGGATAATACGCGTGTCATCACGCGGTCTGGGTCGACGTCGTCTCAGGCGAATTTAAGAATTGCCTCCGCCACTAATGCGCGCTCTGCCATTATTCTGGCTAGCGCCTCCGATGAAGCCAATGAACGCGACAAAGCAAAAAGCGACGCTCACAGTATTAAAACAATTTTGGCTCTCTCCGCGATACGCGCCGAAGAAAATGAGCTGAATATTGTCGCTGAGCTTTTTGACGAACATCATCACGACATCATTCAGCATTATAGTCCACATCCCATTGGGGTTGCGAATGCTAATGAAATATTGGCAAAAATCATCGTGCAAACCAGTCGCTCTGTTGGACTGTCTGTGGTCTATGGTGAGATATTATCCTTTGATGGATGTGAGATGTATTTTCATGAGGCCGATTGGAACGGCATATCTTTCGGTAATGTGCAATTTCATTTCCCTGATGGCGTACCCATGGGTGTTTGTACGGCTGAAGGAGAAATGCTGGTTAACCCACCCACAGATTTCAAAATCAATAATGGGGATGAAGTTCTTATATTGGCCGAGGATGATTCAACGATAGAATTTTTATCTGACCCCGTCGCCTCATCAACGGAGCTTCCGCTCAAACCAGGCCGCCTTGATCAAATAATCGAGAATGAGCTTATTATTGGGTGGAACAAGAAAGGTCATATAATCGTTGAGGAATATGCCGAGTACATTCTTAAGGGCTCATCGATTCACATCATTGTTCATAATCCGAATGAGGAAACAAAAGCTGAAATCGCTGCCTTGAATTCCGCACTTGATACAATAGATATTTCTTTAATTGATAAAGACCCTTTGCAGGTCGACACCCTCTTGGGGTCAGAACCTCATAAACGGGATAATATAATTATCTTAAATGGTGGGAGTGATGAAATTGGTAATCCGAGCGAAAGTGATGCCCAGACCATTTTAATCTTGCTCCTATTACGGAAGATTTTTGATGATAATCCTGATAAAACCGTGAATACCCGCCTGATAACCGAGGTGATGGACTCGTCTAACCAGAACATCATTTCACGCGCTGGTGTCAAAGATTTCGTGATCAGCAACCGCTTTATTAGTATGCTGATCGCGCAAATGAGCGAAGAGGCCCGCATCAAAGAGGTTTATGATATCCTCTTTAAAGAAGACGGCTCCGAAATTTACTTAAAACCTTTAAGCTTATATTTGGAAGATATACCTGAAACGATGACATTTGCGGACTGTATGGCGCTCGCCCAAAAACGAAATGAAGTCTGTTTGGGCGTTAAGATAAAGGCTAACGAATCTATTGCAGATAAAAATTTCGGCGTAAAACTTATTCCCGAAAAGTCGACTGAGTATAATTTCAAACGGGATGACTGTCTCGTTGTTCTCTCAGAGGATGAAACTTAGTCAGCCAATCTTGATTAGGGTGTCGAATTGGCAGGTTTAGCATCAGGCCTTTCCCACCAATATTTGCGTAATCCCGCACGTAATAGGCACCGCTCTGCAAATGGAAAAATGCGAGAGGCTTCTATGATCGGATTAAGATAATCCGTCAGCAACGCATAATGTGAGCTTTCATTATTGTGATGGTGGGTATGGTTTTTCGGGGATTGCAACAGTCCAATGTGATGAAAGAAGTTTATGATAGGGCCATTTTCTTTCCTCGTCCTATGTGAGAGACAATGAATATAATTGGTTGCCGCGCCAAATATGAGCGCGCTTGTTGTCACCACATTAAATCTGTTTAGAAGGTATAAAGTGACTGCGCAAAAGGCCGCAAATGTCAGGATAAACCAGTGCCGCTGTAGGAAGGTAATGCGTAAAATTTCCAGCGGGTCGTCATGGTGATCATGCGCGTAAGCTACATAATGCTTGCCAACGAACGGCCAGTCACGGCTGGCATAGTTATCGACGACCCAGTGAACACAAGCCGTCATAAGATCGGCGATGAGCAAGCCTATAAAGACCATGATGACCGTTAATATGAGATCCATGTTCGTCGCCTCCAGTTATTCACTGTAACTCAAATTATATAAAATTCCTTAAATTGATGAATGTGACATTGCGCCAAATTCATATTTTAAATAAAATTGCCTTAGCTTATCTTTTTGCTTACCTTGGAGTGAGGAGAGCTTATGTCCGAATTCATCCATGCCCGAACATGTCATATTTGCGAAGCTAATTGCGGGGTTTTGATGACAGTCAAAGACGGCGCGGTCATCTCGGTTAAAGGCAATCCGGATCATGTTTTATCCGAAGGTTATATCTGTCCCAAGGCAACGGCTATCCCTGACATTCAAAATGACCCGGATCGGTTACGTATTCCTCTTAAAAAAGCCGGCGAAGACTGGGAAGAGATTAGCTGGGAACAAGCCTTTAAAGAGATTGCAGAGCGCCTCGCGCTGATCAAAGCGGGCCCGAAAGTCCCCGCACTTTATCTCGGCAATCCCAACGCCCATAATTACGCGACCAATTTTTATATGCGCAGTTTTAACAAAGCTTGGGGCAATCAAGGCATTTACTCCGCGTCCACGCTGGATCAAATTCCGCATATGATAGCTCAGAAATGGGTTTACGGTCACAACGCCCTATATCCCGTGCCGGATATCGACCGCACCCAATATATGGTCATTGTCGGCGGTAACCCCATGGCGTCTAATGGCTCGCTTTGGACGGTGCCGAATTTCCGGGGACGGGTGAAGCGTTTACAAGAGCGGGGCGGTAAGTTGGTCGTGATTGATCCGCGGCGAACGGAGACGGCCAAAATAGCGGACGTCCATCATTTTGTCAGACCCGGAACGGATACAGCCTTTTTTCTGGGTATTTTGAAATCGCTCCAGCTTCAGCGTCTCGTGCGCCCCGGTCGATTGACCGACATGTTGGAAAACTGGCCTGAGCTTTGGAATGAGTTGGATGAGCTCTCGCTTGAGGACGTGTCGGCTTATTGCGGCGTTGAGATAAATGTCCTCAATGATATGGCGGCAGAGCTTGGAAGCGGTCAGCCGGCCATTATGTATGGACGCATGGGAGTCTCCGTCGTGCGCTTTGGGACGCTTAATCACTTCCTGATCAACATGATCAATATTGCTACGGGCAATGTTGATCGCGAAGGCGGTGTCATGTTTCCGACCACAGCGGTGGACGCGGTCGAGCGTAGTGGCACCGGACCCTATGGGCGCTATCACACACGTTTGAAAGGTTCGCCTGAATGTTTAGGGGAATTACCGACCGCCGAATTACAAGATGAAATTTCGATCGAGGGTGAGGGTCAAATAGGCGCCTTCGTTACCTTGGCTGGCAATCCGGTTTTGTCATCTCCAGGCGGGCAGCATTTGGGTGAAGCGCTGGACGCACTCGATCTGATGGTGTCGATCGACATGTATATTACAGAGACGACTATGCATGCAGATTATATATTACCACCCTGCGGGCCGTTGCAAAATGAGCATTATAATCTTTTCTTTGCGCCTTTATCTGTACGAAATTATGCCCACTTTTCTCCTGCACTTTTCCCCAAGTCTGAGAACGAAAAATCCGATTGGGAAATACTCTACGGGATCACGTCCGCCATAAGGGAACTTGACGGTGGTAAGGCTGACCCCAAGATAGAACCTCGCGTGATGCTGGGTCAAGCCTTACAAAGCTCACCGCTCGAGCTTGATCTTGAGACGGTTTCACATCCCAATGGCTATGATATGGGACCGCTCATGCCGCGCTTGCCAGATCGACTAAAAACGGATCATGGTAAAATCGAATGTTTCCCAGAATTGGTGATAGAGGATTTGCGCACATTTATGAGCGATTTATCTGCACCGGCTAATGATAATTTTCTGATGATCGGGCGACGTCATGTCCGCTCTAACAATAGCTGGATGCATAATAGCCGCCGCCTGATTAAGGGACCTAATCGTTGCACCATGATGATCCATCCCGATAGCGCAAAGGCGCTGGGTCTTGGGGACGGGGACATGGCACGTGTGCATAATGCGGTTGGGTCTGTTGAGATTGAAACCGAAATAACGGATGATCTTATGCCGGGGGTGATTTCCATTCCGCATGGTTTTGGTCATGGGAAAAAAGGTGTGAAACTATCCGTGGCCGCCGAACGCCCCGGCATATCCGTGAATGATCTCACCGATCCGAGGGTTACTGATAAGCTATCAGGCAATGCAGTATTAAACGGTGTGCCGGTGAGTATAGAAAGAGTTTAAGAGTGTATTTTTGCTGGTCAAAATTATCGTCAGTCTTTAAACGCTTGCCTTCACTATAAGAGAGACCCATGGGCAAACAGGACAATATCACATATCCGGATGAAAATGGCCGCTTTGGCGATTTTGGTGGACGCTATGTCGCCGAAACCCTTATGCCGCCAATCCTCGAGCTTGAAAAAGCTTATGAAGAGGCCAAAGTTGATCCTGAGTTCTTGGCCGAGTTTGACGATTTTCTCGCTCATTATGTGGGGCGCCCAAGCCCGCTATATTTTGCCGAGCGTCTCACAGAGTATGTAGGCGGCGCTAAGATTTATTTTAAGCGTGATGAGCTTAATCATACGGGCGCGCACAAGATCAATAATTGTATGGGCCAGATATTACTGGCCAAGCGTATGGGAAAAACCCGTATCATTGCCGAAACAGGCGCGGGTCAGCACGGGGTCGCCACAGCAACAGTTGCGGCGCGCTTTGGTCTTGAATGTATTGTTTATATGGGTGCTGTGGATATTGTCCGACAAAAGCCCAATGTTTTTCGTATGCGATTATTGGGCGCTGAAGTTCGTGCTGTGCATAGCGGAACCGCGACGCTTAAAGATGCGATGAATGAAGCCTTGCGGGATTGGGTAACAAATGTGGGCGATACTTTTTACTGTATCGGAACTGTGGCGGGACCGCATCCTTATCCGGCCATGGTCCGTGATTTTCAGGCCATTATAGGCCGGGAGGCGAAAGAACAAATCCTAGAGCGGGAAGGGCGGCTTCCCGATGCGGCGGTTGCCTGTATTGGCGGCGGCTCTAACGCGATGGGTTTATTTCATGAATTTGTCCCCCATGAAAGTGTCCGCCTCATTGGTGTGGAAGCCGCTGGGCACGGGGTTGATACGGGCGAACATGCGGCAAGTCTAACGGGTGGCACGCCGGGTGTTTTACATGGGAACCGGACTTATTTGCTGCAGGATGAGCATGGCCAGATCAATGACGCCCATTCTATCTCGGCGGGTCTTGATTATCCCGGTATCGGACCTGAGCATGCTTATCTTCATGACATTGGTCGGGCGGAATATTTGTCCTGCACCGATGATGAGGCTTTAGAGGCGTTTCAACTTTGCGCAAAACTTGAAGGCATATTGCCAGCCTTAGAGCCCAGCCATGCTATCCCGAGAACGGTTGAACTTGCCAAAGAGCTCGGCGAAGACGGGCTCATTATCATGAATATGTGCGGGCGTGGGGATAAAGACGTCTTCACAATCGCCGATGCGTTGGGCGAAGATATCGCCGCGGGAACGGAGACTTAAACGGTAACGACGTTATAAAATTCAACTTTCTGTATATTCGACTTTAGACATATTCATTTTGGCAAAATCTAAAGTAGCAAAATAAAAATTTATCACTTTTATGCTTTGTTCATATAGAAGGACTTACTATAGAGTGATTCGGCGGCGCTCTGTGTGGAAAGTCCAAGTTGGGCAAAAGAGAGCTAATAATGGAAATATTACCCGCCTCATTTGGTGGAAAAACATTAGCGCTAACACTTGAGGACCTCATTGGTTTTACGTCCAATTGGGAAAACTTAAGTGATGTCAAATCTCTCGTAAAACAATTTGAAAAAGATTTGCAATCTATTGGATTTGATTGGTTTGGTTTTCGCTATATACCGATGATTGGGGCTCAGGATTATAAACAAACCGGGCATTTTTTTATACCTGCCCGAAAACGCGCGACAGTTAATCGAAATATTGCCTTTTTATTTGCAAGTGATGATATTTTTGAAACTTATTCTGAAGTGCCAACGGAGAAATATATACATGAATCGGGCCGAGCTATCTGGTTAGAGGATTTAATTAAAAACCAAGAGTTTGAATCTGAAGCTATACGTAAATATTTCAGTCTTGTTAAACGAGATTATAAAAACGCTATCGCCACGGCAGCATTCGCGCCTGGAAGAGCCAGAGGTTCATTTTTCTTAGTTTGCCCGGAGGTATATCATCGACCTAATGAAACCACCATGGCGCTGATTGAATATTTGACCTATCGTTTCCTGTTAAAATTCCGCGAGCTTTACAAAAGAGACGAAGGGGAATTACTCAACAAAATAACGCCCAGAGAAACGGACATCTTAAATTTGCTACCACATGGTTTAAGTAATAAAGAAATAGCTCAAAAACTTAAACTCAGTCCCAACACGGTGGATGGCTACCTCAAAACTATATTCATAAAATTAGATGTTCAAGACCGCATGGGGGCTACATTGCGGTGGCTTTCGTTTACTAACCACTAGCTTATCGTTTTTAGACCTTCAATCACTTGAAAGACAAGTTCGTCTTCTGGGCTCAAAAATTCTCGACCATCGGTTGCAATCTTAACCCGCGACCATAATTCGAGCATATGGATGGCGTCTTTGGCGGTGCTGACAGGTCTATCTGTCAGCTCTTCAAATAGGCGGTCTTGAACGGCATAAAGAGCATCTTCTTTCTCGAGAGCAATACGCGCACTATCCGCATTTTCAGGCGCTTCATTTGCAATTTTGAGTAAGTCAAATTGAATTCTTGACAATCGTTCCTTGGCTCTATCGTAAAAACTAGGATCATTATGGTTAGATAAGGTAGAAAATTTTGTGTCGACTAGCATTGTAATTCCCCCGAATTAATAACATCGTTATAAGACCCGACTTTGGCGTCTTGATCAATCCGTCATCATCCATCCCCTTTATTCATCCCCCCTATTTAAGGGGGTAAGAAGGTCTTCGACAGTGTTAATGTTCCAAAACGGATCAATATTATTTGGAGACTGAAAATCAATATGTCTGATATCTAAATGCGTGATCCAATCCTTTACGGCTAGTTTACCAGACACGATAAAATTTTCTAATTTTGGGAATAGTGATGTCGGCCAAATTCCGATTATGGGATGGAGATGATCGTGGTTTTTTGCGATAATTGGGGCAGGATGTTTACGCAGTTCACTGATTAAATTGTCTGGAAGATAGGGCGTGTCAATTGGGACGGTGAGAAAATAATCATGCCCTGATAGTTGCGCATGACGCATTCCCGCATGTATTCCACCCAACGGGCCTTTATCTTTCAAAATATCCGGCACCATGTCATAGCCACAGCTTTTATAGGGGCCGTCTAAAGACGCATTTAACCAAATAGGTCCATTTGTTTGCTGCCTGAGTTTAGCGTAAATTATGTCCAATAAGCTTGCGCCATCCAACTGGGCTAAACCTTTGGGAGACCCAAACCGGCGGGATTGTCCGCCTGCGAGTATAATACAAGCTATGTTAGACTTGGTCATAGCTGTTTTTGTCTTATTCAGATCTAACAAACAAGCTTAGAATTGAGACGAGCAAATGATTGCGCTTGCTTTAATTTATCCCTAAAGCACGTCTCTTATGACACAACGTATTGATAGATGTTTTGATAAATCGGGTAAAGTTTTTGTGGCTTATATGATGGCGGGCGATCCGGATCGGAAAAGCTCTCAGGACTTTCTCAATGCTTTGCCCGAGGCGGGTGTGGATATCATTGAACTTGGCATACCCTTCACAGATCCGATGGCGGACGGCCCAATTATTGAAGAGGCTGGCATACGCTCTCGTGCATCAGGTACGACATTAAAAACCGTTTTAGAGATGGCATTGGAATTCAGACAGAGAAATGACACGACGCCGATTATACTGATGGGCTATTGCAATCCTGTACATCATATGGGCTATAAGGCGTTTGCTGATGCGGCTCATGCTGCGGGTGTGGACGGAGCAATCATTGTCGATTTGCCTCCTGAAGAAGATAGCGAGCTTAGATCGGCTTTCCAACAATATGACTTGGCGCTTATCCGTTTGGCGACCCCAACCACGGATGCTGACCGCCTTCCTCGGGTCGTGGAGGGCACAAAAGGCTTTGTTTATTATGTGTCCATGACGGGTGTCACAGGCGCTGCGCTTTCAAAACCCGGTGCTATCAAAGATCAAGTATCTCGAGTTCGAAAAGCAGCGGGCTTACCTGTTGTGGTTGGATTTGGTGTTAAGACACCAGAACGCGCCAAAGAGATTGCCAAAGATGCGGACGGCGTTGTTGTGGGCACAGCCATCGTGAAAGCGCTTCATGAAAAGGGGCCCAATGAAGCGCTTAAATTGGTGAAATCGTTAGCGGATGCTACTCACGGCTAATTAACCGCCGCGAATTCGACTGGCTTCTGTTTATAGTTCAGATTAAATGTGAGTCACATTCTGGTGAGCTATCTTGCGAGCGCGACTTGTCGCAATTACATAGAAGGCTCGTTAAACAAACGGTGGAAACTCATATGCGCAAAACAGTTCTTTTATCCGTCGCCGCCATGGCTTTGATTGCATCTCCCGTGGCCTCCCAATCTATCTTCTCTCAACCCTCTGCGGTCGGCAACAATAGTGTCTTATCGATTGATAATGAAAGAGGTGTCTTAACAATGGCCCCCTTGCTCGATCGGATATCTCCGGCGGTCGTGAGTATTCGCACGGAAGCCGGCACTGAAGAGAGCGATGATGAATTAACGGAACAGGAAGAATTATTTGAGCGCTTCTTTGGCCGTCAACTTCCTAGAGGCGGGCAAAGACGGGGCGGCTCGACAGGCTCTGGTGTGATCGTGGATGCGGGCAAAGGATATATCCTGACCAATAATCATGTTGTCGAGGATGCCGACGAAATTATTGTTACGCTTAAAGACAAACGTGAATTAACGGCTGAATTAATAGGCGGAGATGACAAGACAGATATCGCCGTTTTGAAAGTTAAAGCCAGTGGTCTCAAGGAAGTCAATTTGGCCCGAGATGACAGCACCCGGGTGGGAGATTATGTCATTGCTATTGGTAATCCCTTTGGTCTTAATCATACCGTTACATCCGGTATCGTAAGCGCGCTTGGCCGGGAATTATCACGCGGAGATCGCTATCAGGATTTCATACAGACGGACGCGTCGATCAATCCTGGCAATTCAGGTGGCGCTCTTGTGAATAGTAAAGGCGAATTGATCGGTATTAATACGGCCATTGTGTCTAGGTCTGGCGGTAATAACGGTATTGGATTTGCCGTACCGGCAAAAATGGCCCGCGGTGTCATGAACCAGCTTGTTTCCTATGGTGAGGTGAAGCGGGGTCGGATTGGTGTTACTATTCGTGATATCACCCCCGATTTCAAAGAGGCCTTTGAGCTCTCAACTTTGGAGGGCGCGTTTATCAATGATGTAATTGGTGATGGCGCGGCTGATAAAGCCGGATTGCAAAGCGGAGATATTGTTGTCGAGTTTAACGGAGATGATATTCTCGATAGCTCAGATTTGCGAAATGCCGTCGGACTGGTTCAGCCCGGAACGCGAACTGATCTTACCTATTTAAGAGATGGTGCCCGCCGGAATACAAAAATTACGATTGAGGCTGTTGAAAAAGAGCGCGAGGTACTCGACGACACAGCGTCAGAGGATGTTCCCGCCATGGAAAGCTTTTCGGGCGCGAGCATTACCGATATCCCTGATGATGTGGAGCTTAGAGGCGGGGATAAAGGCGCTTACGTAGCCAGTGTTCGTGGCGGTTCCAAAGCCTCGCGGGCTGGTCTGGCGAGCGGAGATGTCATTCGTAAAGTTGGTAGAACTACGATCAATAATTTGAAAGACTTTGAAGATGCCATTTCTGAAAAAGACGGGCCGATTGCATTAACCGTGGAACGTGACGGAACAACCTTATTTCTCGCGGTGAAGTAAATATCACCGATGCCTCACAAATTTGTGTGTACAATATACTAATTTTTCCTGTAGGGGACTGGCATGAATGCATTAATCGATCCCGATAAATTTAAAGACCCTTTGATAACCGCAAAGGGTGAAGAACGCGCGTCTGTCTATTTCACTGACCTGAAAACACTTTGGGTTAATACGGGCAGTCTCTGTAATATTGAATGTGCGAATTGTTATATTGAAAGCTCACCTACGGCCGATCATTTTTCTTATTTCACGCCTGAAGATATGGAGCCTTATCTCAATGAAATAGATGAGTTGGGCTATGGAGCTGTGGAAATTGGGTTTACGGGCGGAGAGCCTTGCATGAACCCGCATTTTCTTAAACTTTCTGAAATGTCGCTCGAGCGGGGGCATGAATTATTGGTTTTGACCAATGCTATGCGTCCTATGATGCGACCACGTGTGAAGACAGGTTTGTTAGAGTTAAAAGAAAAGTATGGCGGCAAACTAACCATGCGCGTGAGCCTCGACCACTTCTCAGAAGAAGGACACGATCAAGAGCGAGGTAAAGGGAGTTTCGCGTTGGGTGTGACAGGTCTGGATTGGTTGAACGCGAATGGATTTAATATCCATATAGCTGGTCGCGCTATGTTTTCTGAGAGTGAAGAAAAAGCGCGTCAGGGATATCATGATCTGATTGCCAAACAAGGTTGGGACATTGATGCCAGAAATCCTGCTCAAGTCATTTTATTTCCTGAGATGGACGAGAAAGTCGATGTACCTGAAATCACAACGGCTTGTTGGGATATATTGGATATCCATCCCGATAGCATGATGTGCGCGACTAGCCGTATGCTTGTGAAGCGTAAAGGTGAGGAGAAAGCGGCCGTGCTCGCGTGCACGCTTTTATGGGATGATCCCCAATTTGAGATGGGCAAAACCTTTGAGGAATCCCGAAAAACGGTTCAGCTTAACCATGCCCATTGCGCCAAATTTTGCGTTCTCGGCGGCGCGAGCTGCTCAGCCTAAGGCTTAACAAACTCGCTTTTGCCTATATGCTTTTTTAGAAATTTATCAATTTCTACCAAGAATTTTTGCCGGTTATTTTGATTTGATAGAAAATGATCTTCCTCTTTAAACTCGAGATAGGTCACATCAGCATCGCTTTTTCTCAAGGCTGACTTCATGCGTTTATATTGATCAAAATGCACCCGTTGGTCCGCTGTTCCATGAGCCAGAAATAAAGGCGTGATTAACGTATCCGCGAGCTTAACTGGTGAATTAGCTTTGATGTCGTCTTTGCTTTCAAAGCCTTTCAAAATGAAGTTTCGCGCGGTAATTTTACCGAATTGATATTTTTTGACATCTCGGATTATGTCCTGCAAATCCGTGACGCCTGCCATTGATATTGCGCAGCTATAAAGATCGGGGTTTTTCAAAGCGCCCATAAGAGCGGCATACCCCCCATATGACCATCCAGCTATACACATACGATCGGGGTCAGCATAGCCCTTCTTCAAAAGCCATTTGGCACCGTCTTCAACGTCTTCTTGCATTACAACCCAATTTTCCCGACCTTGATCCTCGAAGGTTTTTCCGTATCCAGACGATCCTCTGAAATTCATCTGTAAGACCCCGTAGCCACGTGTCGCGAAAAATTGCGCAAGGTAATCAAACCTATCGGATTCACGTGCATATGGGCCCCCATGCGGTAGAACAATAAAAGGGAGGTTTTTAATGCTTGCCGTATCATTTACAGTTGGGGGCAGAGTGACATAAGCTGGTATTTTAACGCCGTCTCTAGCTGAATATCGAACATTGACAACCAGCCCCAAATCATTGGGTTCAAGTTTTGCATATTTAGATTTCAACATTTGAATTTTTTTGGTGGACGTCTCCATGATCATTAACCCGCCGGGGTCATAAGCATTGGACGCGTTGAAGAGAATATACTCACTGTTTTTGGATTGATCGATAAAATCTATGGTGCGATCCGGAAGTTGACTGCGAACATAATCAAGCGATGTATCATAGGCATCAAAGAGTTCTTTTTCGACACTTTCACCAACATAACTCACACCAATCACATCACTGCCATCAGAATTTAGGATGACATTACCCACATCATATTTGTCATTGTGGAAGAGTTTACGTGTCATTTTTTTGACCCGTAAGTCATATACATACAGGCCCCGAGTGTCTTTGCCCTGATAGGCCCCGATGATTAATTCGTTGGGGTCTTTAGTGAAGCCATAAATGCTCGCGTTAGCATTCAATCCAGGATAGTCATCAGAGTTATGCCATTTGTCCCCATTCACTTCGCGAATTCTTAATACCCATTGTTCGGTACTTTTATCCTTTAAACCTTGTCCAATCCGAGGTTCACCTCTGAGGTCGGTATACCAAGTTTGAACATTGCTAAGTCCGCGTTTAACGGTTGCATCTCTGCCAGTTGCGACGTTGACTTTTTTGATGTCTGGCGGGTCTAAATTACCAGTATCGGAATACGCCATTAATATATGTTCGGGGTCATCATCTAGGAAATCCACAATATGATTGTTATATTGCCGGACGATACCTCGTTCAGGTTTAACGAGAATCTTGCCTTTCATTGTCTCCGTATCCAGGGTGTAAATATATCCTGTCGTGACGGGGACTCCCCCCAGTTTTTCGCTTTGCCAAAACGATACCAGAACTTGCGTGTTATTCGCCCATTTCACCCAGAGAGGTTTAACGCCCTTACCTAACCCAACACCGCTAGCATCATTACTGTTTTTTAAATTAACTATCTGGACTACGTATTGTCCATTTTGATTGACGATAACGGCCATATTATTGGCATCGGGAGAGATCGCCGCATCATAGGTTCCGGGTAATTGACCAAAGGCCTCTGGCGGCGGCGCGGCATTGGCGTTACAAACCATCGTCATAAAAAAGATGAAACTGTATAGAAATTTTTGCATATCCCCCTCCTTAACGCATGTGTTTCCCCTGAACACACCCTAAGGTGGCCAAATATTGGGTTGATTGCAATTATTTTTTCAGGGTGAAATGCTTTGAGAGCCGTAAACCTTGGGCTTGATAATGGGAGCCATTGGTTCCGTAGAGCGTGGTAGGAATATCCGTCATAGGTTCAAAAATAAGCTTGGCGACAGTTTGGCCGTGCCGCAAAATAAAAGGCACATCCCGTCCGCGTACCTCTAAGACCGCCCGGGATCCTGTCCCGCCGACTTTGCTGACGCCAAAGCCCGGATCAAAAAAGCCCGCATAATGCGCGCGAAATTCGCCAATTTCTGGCGCGACCGGCGCCATCTCGGCGGCCATATTTTCTGGGATGGTGACAGATTCCTTAGAGGCGAGAATATAAAACTCGTTCGGATCCAGAACCAGCATACCGTCCGGTGTTGATAAAGGTTCCCAATATTCCCGCGCTTTATGTCCGCCCACATGAGACACATCGACAAGACCTGCATGGCGTCGCGCCCGCCAACCGATAATATCGGACCCCTTCGCCCCCTCAAGATCAATGCTGACCGTCTCGGTTTGCAGGATTTGTATATCCCCGCGTCGAAATCGGATTTGTACCAGCCTGTCATCTGGGCGCACCAAAACTGAGAATGTCCGCGGCGCTATTTCCACATAAAGCGGCCCTGCGTAACCTGCCGGGATCGCATCAAAGGCATCTGATCCGTCACAAATCACCCGCGTAAACACATCGAGACGCCCCGTAGAGCTTTTCGGATTGGCGGCGGCTGACAAATCCGCAGGTAATTTTAGAGCCTCTTGCAAGGGCACCAGATAAATACAGCCTGTCTCCAGCACGGCGCCTTTAGAGATATCCACCTCATGCATGGTGACATCTGATAATACGCTCTCAACGGTGCGACCCTGACCGGGTAGAAAGCTCGCGCGTATCCGGTAAGCTTTATGGCCGAGCCGCAAATCGAGGCTAGCGGGCTGAATTTGACCCTCTAATAGTGCCTCGCGGCTCAGAATCGCCCGCGTTTCCAGCAAATCCCGGATCTGTTGCTCTGGTAAAATCCCCTTTTTCATGAATCCGCTCTACCTATGCCTCTCGCCTGTGGCAAGAATGAGCTGCGTTTTTTTGCCTTTATTAAGATAAGTCCCTTGCGCTTCTCCCCGAAGTCCATCAATGATGCGATTAGGGGGTTGGTATAAATTGGGATGTGGGCCCGATTCAACAGATTAGCGGGCTATTATGTACGAACAAACCACGAAAAACGTCCGCGTCAGGGTCGAACCTGACTATTTGGATGAGCAATCCTCCCCGGCGGATAGCCGTTTCATATGGGCTTATACGGTCGAGATTGAAAATCAGACCACGCAAGACCTCCAAGTCGTTGAGCGCTTCTGGAAAATCGCGGATAGTCGTGGTCAGGTCCAGGAAGTCCGCGGCGCGGGCGTTGTCGGCGAGCAACCGGTGCTCAAACCTGGTGAGGTGTTTCGCTACACGTCTGGGGCGCCCCTAACGGCCCCGTCCGGCATGATGCTTGGCAATTACTGTATGCAAACGCCCGAAGGCGACCGTTTTGACGTCGAGATACCGACATTCCTGCTGGATAGTCCGCATCAGCCGAAAATATTGAACTAACGCTCAGACATTATTTGATCAAGGGACCGCTTCGCTTGGCCTCCTAAACATCTCACTTTAAGACGTTAGATATTGCCCCTGTGAATTTAGGCCCGTCAAAATAATTCCCGCGCCAGTCATAGCCTCGCCTAACTATGATTAGATCCATTGACGGAACAATGACCAAAAATTGCCCGCGATTACCAAGCGCTGCATAGGTGCCGTCCGGGACATTGTCGTAATTCTCATAGCGCCAGAATTGGGCACCGTAGCCCCGTCCAGGCTCTTGGGCCCTGTCGCCCAAACGGTTTGGCGGCTGAGCGCCCAATGGCGCAGAGACATAGTCCGCCCAGTTTTCGGGCAAGATGCGTTCTCCGTCCCAGATCCCGTCATTCAGATAAAGAAGCCCAAGCCGCGCCAGATCACGGGAGGTTGTCCAGACCTGTGAAGAGAAAATAAAATCCCCGCCCCAATCCATTTCGGGCGCCGTGTGATACATCCCAATTTTATGCAAGAGCGCTTTGAACGGGTAGGCATGATAACGCCTGTCATTATTCATGTCCTCACGCAGGGCGCGAAGAGCTAGCATGGTATCATTATTAGCATAGCGCCACCGAGTACCAGGCGGAGCTTCCAGGGGGGCTTTGGTGGCGTGCTGAGCCATCTTGCCACCGCCAAAATAGACCTGATCCGTACGATTGCCCGCAGGTTCACTATTCAGACCGCTCGCCATATGGAGCAGGTTTTCAATTGTAATGGCTGCGCGCGGATCACCGGGGTCGGACCAGGCCTTTAAACCCGTCTTATCATCAACATCAATATAACCATCTTTAACGGCGGCGCCGATGACACTGGCGCCGACACTTTTGGCCACTGACCATGTGCGTTGTGAGGTGTGTTTATCAAACCCCTCTTTATATCGCTCGGATATAATCTGCCGGTCCTTCACGATCAGCACCGCGCTTGTATTTCCGCCATACTCGCCGACAAATGCTGCGGCGACTAAATCATCTATTTTGTCTGCAACTGCACCATTCAAACTTGAAGAATTTGGAAGCTTGTCACCCATCGGCCACATAATGTCCTCCGCATCCGTTTTGGGAGATTTCAGTTTAACTTTTGGCAGATATTTTATGTCCTTTACGGTGGCACCGGGCGGCAAAGCCGTACAACCCGAATGTGGTCGCCACGCCGAAATTCGCGGCGGCATGTCTTCGGCAAACTGGACGGCGACATATTTTTCAACCTGATTTATGACCGGATCTTCAACGGCCACCATGGCCTCTTTATAATCAGAGTAGATATTTGAAAGCTCGTCCTGTTCTATCTGTTCGAGCGTCTTTGCCCCGTTAAACGTAGCCGAACAGGTAAACATGGCCTTGTACCCCGCGGCCAAAGATTTATCTGCTCGGTTAGGATCGGCTGCCGCCTGATGAGACATAGAGAGAGTTAAAACCGCGAAAAAGGTGGTATGAAGTAAAGTCGATATATGTTTAGCCATACCAAAAGTGTGACAGACGAATATTCTGCCGTCAAATATTGGGTATTCGAACTACTCAACGTGTCGTTTTTTGCTGATACACTTGATTTGTAAGCGTATCACATGAATTGTATTAACCGGAGGTAGCATGCGACTTTTAAAGCTAGGCTTAGCATTATTCTTCTTCGCCTTGGTTTTAGCGATTATTTTTTTATGGACTCCACGTGCGGGGACACTCGATCAAGACGCAATTCGCAAGGCCGCTAAGACGTATGAGACCCGGATCATACGCGATAATTGGGGTGTGGCTCATATCTTTGGGAAAACCGATCCCGATACATCCTTTGGGCTAGGCTACGCGCAGTCAGAAGATGATTGGGACAATCTGGAACTGAGCATCATGGCCAGTCGAGGTATGTCCGCGCAATATCTGGGTAAGGACTCCGCGGCGACGGATTATCTTTATGATCTTTTTAAAGTCACAGAATCTGTAAGTCAAAAAATGAGCCGGGAGTTAAAGCCGCGAACCCTTGCCATGGCCAAAGCCTATGCGGATGGAATTAATCTTTGGGCATCCCAAAACCCGGCGCGGATTTCGCCGGGTATTCTGCCTGTGACAGACACAGATATTATTGCGGGCTTTACCTGGGCGACGCCGTTTTTCTATCGCATGGATGAAGATCTCACAGAGCTGTTTGAAGATGGTAAAGACCCGCAAGTCTCGCCCTGGCGTCAAGACAGTCATAATTTACATCTGCCTGAGGCCGTGCGGGGATCCAACGGATTTGCGATTGCGCCGTCGCGCTCCGCGGATGGACATACGCGCCTAATCGTCAATGCGCATCAGCCCTTTAATGGTCAATATGCGTGGTATGAAGCACATGTCATTTCAGAACAGGGATTAAATTTAGCAGGCGCTGGTTTTCCAGGCACACCGATATTAACGCAAGGCGTCACGCCGCATCATGGCTGGACCCATACGGTCAATCGGCCTGATCTCGTCGATATATATGCGCTTAAGACAGACCGGAAAAAAAAGCCGAAACAATATTGGATAGACGGCACGTGGAAGGGTTTTGAAATTACGAAATCCGATTTTCGGGTCAAACTTTTTGGGCCGTTTTCTCTGCCGGTAAAGCGCGATGTGCTGTGGTCAGACCATGGACCGGTCCTCTCCACACCCACGGGTCATTACGCCGTACGGTTTTCCGGGTTAGGAGAGGTGAAGGCCCTCGAACAATGGTATGAAATGAGCAAAGCCGAAAGTCTGGATGAGTGGAAAGACGCTATCGCCATCAATGGGGTGTTGAGCTTCAATATTATTTACGCCGATAAAAACGGAAATATTGGCACGATTTATAATGCGAAAATGCCAAAGCGAATTGAAGGCCCGGACTGGCAGAAGATTTTACCGGGTGATCAACTAGACTTGATTTGGCAGGATTACCGTCCGGTCTCTGACCTACCGCAGCATTATAATCCTGATAGTGGTTGGCTTTTTTCCGCCAATGCCAGCCCCTTTCACGTCACCGATCCCGAGCATGACAACCATCGGGCGGATTATTCAAAGACCTTCGGGATTGAGAAACGCATGACCAATCGGGCCTTGCGCGCGCGCGAACTTATGGTTCCGGATGCATCCATTTCAGAAGACGAGCTCTTAGAATATCGGGCAGATACGCAGTATCAGGACGGAGTTCATATTCGCAAATTGATCGATGAATTGGTCGCGGACTATATTTCCGAGCCCGGTGAGTTAGGCCAAGGCGCTAAAATTTTAGCGCAATGGAACGGAGACACAGACTTGGAGAATAGATCAACCGCACTGGCGGTGCTCACGGGCATGAAGGCGACGGGCTATGAATATATAGAAAATAATATGGAGCCGTTGGAAGCACTAAAAGAAGCCATGCAAGATTTACGAGACGTTTATGGTCGGCTGGACCCTAGATGGGGCGAGGTTAATCGATTAAGGCGCGGAGATGTTGATCTGCCACTCACGGGCGGGCCGGATACATTACGGGCGATTTATGGGCATCAGGAGGCGTTTGTAAAAAACAAAGGTTTTACCGCTGTGGCGGGTGACTCACATATTATGTATGCTGATTGGGATGCAGACGGTCATTTAGAGCTTAAATCCATCCATCAATTTGGTGCGGCAACCCTGGATGAAAGCTCGCCCCATTACTCCGATCAATCTAAGCTTTTTGCGCAGGGAAAATATAAGACGATGCCCATGACGTTGGAGGAGGTTTTGCCTCTGGCGACGCGCGATTACCGCCCAGGACAGTAACTCGGAATTAACCTTGTTTCTTATCGGTAATGCAACCTTGATATATTATGAACGTCCCATGGATAAAAACACACTGACAAAGGTGGGGAAGTGGGCGCAGACCAGGGTGGCTGAGGGGCAAGAGCCACCCTGGACATACCACAAACTCAAAGAGCTGGCCGAGCTCGCACTCGAGCTAGCCGAAGGTATGGACGCGACTGCCGCAATGGACTTGAGCGATCCTTATGAGTTGGATGATGTTTCTGAATTAGAAGACTCTGAGGTCGGAGGAGAAGTTGTCCAGCTCGACGATTTTAGAAAAGTCAGCTCAGAACCCGACGTGAATTTACCCGTATAAGGCCGTTACGTCTAAGAAAAAGGTGATGCCGCCGCTATGGCTGGCAGTTCTGGCATTCGTTCTTTGATAGCAGGTTTGAACTGTTCAGCTAAATAGCGCTGAATGCCCTCACATATTTGAGGATTATCAACTTGCGCCCAAGTTACCATGAGTGGGCCATAGTCTTTAAATCGCATAATTTGAAGATTTGTGAGGTGGGACTTGAGGCGCTCGGCGATATTACCTTGTCCGATACGGACGATGCGCGGGTTTTCCCCGCCGTGCCATATCATGTAAACACCTTGCATATTTACATGTCTAAGGTCTAACTGCTCTAAGTTAACCCATTTCCCGTCATAGGTCTTCATCCATTTGAGCTTTTGCATTTATGCGGCTCCCTTGAATGATGTACCTCTGTTTCCTAAAAGATTTTTGGCTAAATTGTAATTACGCTTGAGAGCCTTACGTAGTTTTTGATCCCCGAGCATAGAAGCCAGTGTAATAGCGTCCCGATAAGCGATGATAGAATGTTCCAAGGCAGTGATGTCGTCATTGGCACGGCCTAAAGTAAGGAGCGTATCGGCAAGAGTTTGGCGGATTTCGGCCTTTTCACGCGGTGTCGTGTGTGCGGTATAAAGTTCATCCACAGCTCGCAAAGCGTCAACAGCCTGCTTGAGAGGCTCCGTATCGCCAGTTTGTGAGGCCAGCAGTATCATTTGCGCGGCGAGTTCACGGTTTAGCTTGGCCAGTTCTTGTGTGTTTTTATTATGCTCTTTTTTTAGCATAAATTTGGACTTGGCAACCACAGTTGTCTCCCGCTGCATATATTTGCGGGGATTCATGACGTGTTATGGTTAAAAGAGGCTTAAAAATTGGCAAAAAAATGATTGATTTCTTTAACGAAATTGGATCCGACTTTGATTCGTTTTAAGGGTATATTGGCGGCTTTAAACAGCCCATTTTTTAAATTATCGGCATTTTGGCTATTTTCCGACCTATGCGAGCTGCCATCCAGCTCAATGGCGAGTATCGGGTGACCAGAACGGTCTATGATTAGAAAATCAACATGGCGGGATTTGACCCGACCGCGTAATTGCCAGCCTAAACGCGTATTTTTAAGAGCCGACCGGACCCGAATAATATCTTCTAGACGGACTTTGCTCATGACATGAAGATGAGGCGGCAATTCCTCCAGGATGACATTAAACAGAGCCTGTTCGGCTTGATTGACAAATAAGCTGCCCGCCGCTTCAAATTGGCGATAAGTCTGCTCATTTGACGGGGCGGTTTTAGGAGGGCTAAAAGGTTTTGGTTTTAACAGGACATAGGCGATGAGACCAAAAACGGCCAGCATGAGCGCCGTTTCGGCCATATTTATCGGCCCATTATACGATTAAATAAGCTCTTTTCCACATAACCATCGGCCGGCAGACCATTGGCGTTTTGCCAAGCTCTTATGGCGCGACGCGTGTTGGGCCCGATCTGACCATCTACCCCGCCTGTATTATATCCTAATGCGGTGAGCTGACGTTGCATGGCCTTTTTATCAGAGCGGGAAAGCTGTTTATCATTTTCCGGCCAAGGCGTGCGGATAGCGGTTTTGCCCTTGAGCGTCTCAGCAAGCACCGTGATACCCAGCGCGTAGCTTGTCGAATTATTATATTTTTTGATGACATCAAAGTTTTTAAAGGTCAGAAATTTAGGTCCTTTGTGTCCGGCGGGTATAAGAAGTTTGGCATTGATAAGTCCGGCTTGGCTTGACCAGCTCTGACCCGAGGCAGGTCTTATACCTAAGCGCGTCCAATCATTGATGCTTTTTTTGGACCCATCGGAAAGGCCATAATCAAATCCGGTCGGAAGGTTTACCTCCGCGATGACAGGTTCTCCCCACACCCAGCCATGACGTGAAAGATAATGCGCGGCCGACCCCATGGCATCTTCTGACGAGCTCCATAAATCCTTATTGCCGTCATTGTTGAAATCAATGGCATAATCCCGAAACGTCGTCGGGATAAATTGCGGCATACCCATACCCCCGGCCCAGCTGCCTTTGAGTTGATCCGGTCTAACAAATCCAGACGCGACAATATCTAAAATACCCCAAAGCTGTTCTTCGCCAAATTTTTGACGTCGCCCTTCAAACGCAAAAGTTGCGAGCGCACTGACGATGCTATGGTCTCCCTGAATTCTGCCATAGGCCGATTCCAGCCCCCAAATTGCCGTCAGAATATAACGGTCGACCCGGTAGCGACCCTCAATGTCATTAAATACGCTGCGCGTCTCGGAAAGCTTGGTTCGTCCGCCATTTAGACGTGTCGCATTCGCCGCCGTCTCAACATAAGACCAAATCGGTTTGGTAAATTCCGGTTGTGATTTATCCCGATCAAGCGCCTTTTCATTAATCACCGCAGGTCCAATGAGATTGCGAACCAAGGTGGCATCATAGCCTTTCTCAATAGCGCGATTAATGAAATCTGACTTCCAGGCGTTAAAAGTCGGGTTATTCGTTGTTCTATATCTCGTTGAACCAATCGATGTAGCGCTTCGTCTGGGTGCAAGATTGGGGACAGGGACTGTTGAAGCCTTTGAGCTTGTTCGTAATTCGGAGATTTGCGCGTTAGCATCTGTCTGAGAGGCCGTGGCACAGGCGGCAAGCGTTATAGACAAAGCTAAAACAGCAAATCTTTCCATCATGTGATTCATAGTTTGCTGCTAACAAGTTTAACGGGCAGGAGCTAGCGAGAAAGACATCTTTCTCATTGACTCATTCCGTTTGCCCGCCTAAACGGCGCTTTCTGAATTTTGAGGATAGACCTATGAAAGTCCGCAGCTCATTAAAATCTTTGAAAAATCGCCATCGCGATTGCCAGATTGTACGCCGTAAAGGCCGTCTTTACGTGATCAATAAAACGGATCCACGTTTTAAGGCCCGTCAAGGCTAATATAACCCGCGCCTATTCGCGCACATCTCTGTTCACGCCCCTTGCCAAATAGCCTTAGGGGCGTAATTATATGCACAGATATGATACGCTCTTTTTCAATATCCTTTATAGCTTTCTCCTTTGCCTCAATGGCGCTCCTGACGGGCGCTTGGGCGCAAGATGAAACTCTGCCGGATATTCGACCGGAAATTATCCCGCAAATCGAACAGCCCGAAACTGAAGAACCCGGAGATAGCCTTGAGGAGGGTGCCGAACTTGAGAGTGTCTTAAATACGAGGCCCGATTATTCGCACCTCACACCCAAGGCCGAAAAAGCGGCTCGTTTGGACGCTTTGTTTGAGCGTCTCAAAGAGGCTGATGAAGAAACCAGCAAACTTATTGCTGAGGAAATTTGGGCGCTCTGGCTTGATAGCGGTTCGGCTAGTGTGAATTTAATTTTACTGCGTGGGACAAGTTTTGAAAATCAAGGTGATTATGCGGGTGCGCGTCGCATGTATGATCATGTCACGACATTATTGCCGGAATACTCAGAGGGTTGGGCGCGCTCGGCCCGTTTGGCCTATCTAGAAGAGGATTACAGCCGGGCGTTAGTGGAATCGGCGCAAACCCTGATTTTTGAGCCGCGTGAGTTTTACGCCCTGTGGACGATGGGCAATGTGCTTGAGAAAGTTGGCCGCGAGGAAGATGCCTTTGCGATCTATAAAGAGGCGGTAGAATTATATCCCGAACATCCGGCGATCAAGGCCCGCGTTGAATTTATGCAAAGCAAGCTTGACGGGGCCGTGCTTTAAGTCCCGCCAAATTTAATTAGGTTTATTTGATCTTTTTGACCATATCCTCGGGGATATGCTTTTCCATAATATCCTGAACATCCGATAGGGTATCTACCAGCTCACCGGCGATATCCTCTTCTGTGAAAGCAAACATCATGACTTCCATCATTTTATTGATGTCAGGTAGACCATTATCTGTTTTATCAAACGCACCTGACTCGTCGAGCTTTTCCGCAAAAGCAGATCCAATATCCGCCATGGTATCTTTAAGCTCTTCATCCTCGGCAAAACTCTTTAGGTCGCCCATAATGCCGTTAAAGTCGGGCATTTGATCGATGACCTTTTGCATCTCTGCCTTGGTTGGCAGCTTGATATCACTAATTTCGGTGTGCGATTTTTCCGGTTCCGCCTCAGCGGGATCAGGATGAGCGAAAGCCGGAGTCGATAAAAAACCCAGGGCGATTATAGGAAGAATAAGGCGTTTCATAAAAATCCTTATGATTTGATTGCATCTTACATTACACACCCCCGTATGAATGAAAACAGAACAAAACAGCCGGGAAACAGACGCGATATGGTGTGTGTCGGCGCGATTGCGGGCGCATTTGGCGTGAAAGGCGAGGTGAAGCTGAAATCTTTCACCGATGATCCGAGCGCGGTTTTATCTTACGGCCCGCTGATGAATGACAAGGGTGAAGTGGTCCTCACGCCCAAAAAGTCCCGTAAAATCAAAAATGGATTGGCCGTATTTGCGGAGGAGGTCGCGACGCGTGAGATTGCGGAGGGGCTTAAAGGGACCAAGCTTTATGTCGCCCGCGAGAGCCTGCCTGCGCCCGAAGAAGATGAGTTTTACTATACAGATTTGCTGGGATTGTCTGTGGAAGATCAAACGGGAGCGCATGTTGGCCAGATCAAAGCGATCCATGATTTTGGCGGCGGCGATATGCTCGAGATCCACAAAAAGGGCGAAAAAAGCTGGTTTCACCCTTTCACCAAGGCGGCGGTACCGATTGTTGATATGAAGGCTAGGCGTGTCGTGATTGAGATTGTTGAAGCTGATGAGGTGAAACCTAGTCGTGAGGAAGAATAACCCTATATAACACCCATGTTCACCGATCTTTATAACGATGATATTCTTGCCCTGACAGCGACTCTTAAGAATGAGCGCCTAGAAAATCCGGACGGCACGGCACGTAAAGTGTCTAAGCTCTGCGGCTCATGGATAGAGATTGACGTGAATTTAGAAGACGGTGTGGTGACTGACGCGGCTCTGCGCGTTCAGGCCTGTGCCTTGGGTCAAGCTGCTGCGGCGATCCTAAAGGAAAATATAATCGGTGCGAGTATAGACGAGATCACTGAAGCCCGTGACGTGCTATACGCGATGCTCAAAGACGGTGGTGCGCCGCCTATGGGCCGGTTTGAAAAATTAAAGCTCCTCGCAGGCGTGAAGGACTATCCTGCGCGGCATACCTCCACCATGTTGGCCTTTGACGCGGCGGTTGAGGCTTTTAGGATCTGGAACCCAGTCCCAAATTCATAAGCGAAGGGTCTTCGTTGAAAGTAACGACTTCGAACGCTTGAGACGTAAGCATAGACTTTAAAAGATCAGGGCGCTTGCACGGACCGCGCTCGCAGCTAATATAATATGCGCTTATGAACCAGACCACGTATGTGATGCCAAAGAGCCAAAAAACACAAATAATTTTTGAGAGCAGTCCAGTTTGCGATACTATTCCCGAAATGACGTTTCGGATCATAAAGTAGAATTGATATAATCCAATAAGGCTAAGAAAAATCACCCCTTTACTACTTTCCAACAACGTATTTTTAATCAGGAAACTGAGTAGAACTATCCAAATACAAAGTATGAAGCCGGCTGCGAATAAACCAAACCAGTGAGCTGATAGATCCTTTATCCAACCGGCGAATAAGTGCCCAAAGATAAAAATTACTGCGCCAAGTGAGCCATACCAAAAAACTAAATACAATAAATAGGTGGCAACCACTGTATCTCTCAGAAAAATTTGAAACTATAATAAGCGTGTATGTTGTCAATTATCGTAATCAACCCAGTTTTTTAAAATCTCATGCAAGCGGTTAAATGTCATGGGGTTTAGGACTGACACTGTATGATGCTGAAGTTAAGGCGGTAAAACAAATCAAACCGTAGATTGACCCCGACATGTGAACCATCCTACAATTCTCCAAACATAGGGAAGTAAAACATGTCTAAATCCGCCCGCCGTCCACAACGTATTTTCTCCATCGTGATGTGGCTTTTATCCCTGGTTTTTGCGGGTTTTTTAATCGGGCTCGGCAGTTTGATCATCAAAGATCTGCCTAAGGTCGATCGTGATGTCCGTATTGAACAATTCGTCAATCAATCAGAAAAAGCGCGCCTAGACGCAGAAATTTCGCAAAATACCATCAATCTTCGACAAGCGGGTCGGGCCTTGGAAGATCGCAGAAGCGAGTTGAATTCCGCCCGCGAGGATTATAATAGCGCAAAAACCACGTTTGATAATTGGATATCTACCCGCGGCGCAACGGAATCTAATGCGCAAAATCCGGAAGTTTTACGACGGACCCGCGACGTCGAAAATTTACGCACGCTTGAGAGAGATGCCTTACGGGCTGTTGAAGATGCCGTTGCCGCAAATACCGCGATAAGCCGACAACAAACAGATTTACGAAACACCCGTGGCGACCTTATGGCCGCGGCGCAGCCTGCGTTTCGAAAAGCCAAAAACTGGCAAGAGCTTCGGGTATTTTTATCGCGTTTAGTTATAACTTTGCCGCTCTTGATCATTGGTGGATATTTGCTGGCAAAAAAACGAGATAGTGCTTACTGGCCTCTTCATCGTGGATTTGTCCTATTTGCGCTCTTTGCTTTCTTTGTTGAGCTTGTCCCTTATCTTCCGAGCTATGGGGGATATGTACGTTATGCCGTGGGCATTGTTTTGGTCGTTCTGGCCAGTCATTACATCATTCGGGGCATGCGTAATTATATGACGCGAAAACAGCAAGAAGAAGAACGCAGTGAGGGCGAACGTCGTAAGTCTATTGAATATGAAACGGCGTTAAAGAAAATCTCTGCGAAAACCTGTCCGGGCTGTGATCGCGCTATTATCGTTAAAGAGGGGGTGGAAACCCATTTTTGTGTTCATTGTGGAATTCGGTTGCAGGCCAAATGTGGGTCTTGTGATCACCTAAACATTTCTTTCCACAAATTTTGCTTGAGCTGCGGGGCGCCCACATCGGAAGATCTCGCTGTTAGTTAAAGAAAGCCGGGCCTAAACCCGGCTTAAAATGATAGATTAGATAAAGGCCTTAAAGGGCTCATCAATCGGCGTATCGGCAAAGTGATTGACATAATTTGAGATCACTTTGTGAGAGACACCAATAATCACGCTGAGGATATCTTCCTCGCTATAGCCCGCGTCTAAAAAGGCTTTGGTTTCGACGTCGGTTAGATGTCCGCGCTTTTCAATGACTTGAGTGGTAAATAAACGCAGCGCGTCAAGCTTGGGGTCAGTAATTGCTGTTCCGCCACGAATAGACTCTATTACATCATCCGGGACACCTGCACCCTTGGCGATCATGGTATGGGCGGGCGTGCAATAGTGACATTGATTAACATAGTTGGATGTCATCCAAACCACATTTCGTTCAATCAGGTTCAGGCTGGTTTGACC
>CAZPLJ010000008.1:0-63054 GCA_964587545.1 uncultured Caulobacterales bacterium
TATCTAAACCCAAGCTTACCCTAAACCTACAATCCGAGCACCGTCTCCCTCACAGCCAGCCAGTGCGCACTGGCCTGTCCCGAGAGGGAGAACTTTTATGGTCTCCTCTAGGTCAGCCGTAACCATCCTAAAGGCGATGCTCGCATCATATACCCTTATTGGCGATCTAGGATTATTTTGTGAAGAAAAAATGCTAAGCTATTGAAAAGGAGACGAAATTCAATTTCGCTAGCGATTATAAGTTAGGATTAAACGTTTAAACACCCGTCATTGTCGGGCCTGACCCGACAATCAATCCCGAAAACTAGGTAGCCGCGTCTGCTCTTTAGTTCAACGCGCTCTCCTAATGTGTTATGGGCGCTTAATCTACTTTATTTTCCGAGCCTCGAAGGCGGCGAGTTGTTCGGGCGTCGCTTTGGGTTGGTGATTGGCTTTCCAGTCGCCATACGCCATGCCGTAAACGCGCTGGCGCGCCGTGTCCATATCCACGTCAAGACCCGCCTCGTCGGCCGCGGATTTATACCATTTGGACAGGCAGTTTCGACAAAATCCGGCAAGGATCATCAGGTCTATATTTTGCACATCTTTATTCGCGTCCAAATGCTTTAACAGCCGACGAAATGTGGCGGCATCCAGCGCGTCTTGATCGGATTGGGAGAGGTCTGTTTTATGGTCGGTCATACATAATCATTGACCCGAGGCGTTGGATTTGTCCAGCCCTTCGCCCATGCTGAGCTAAGATTATAGCTTCAGCGATGCGTAAAGCTGCAAATGGGCGTTGTAATAGTCGGCAAACCCATTATATCCACCCTATGCAACGTATATTAATGATGGCTTTTCGGGTGATGTTACCATTCCTTATTAAAAAGGGACTGTCGGTGTTTCGTCGCCGCAAGAAACCCAAGCGCGTTGATCCCAAACCCGCGCCGCAAAAGATTGAGCCGCAGGAGTAGTTGTCACTGCCAACGAGGTCTCGTGAGTTAAAGCCGCAATTGGAGGTCATGTTGCTCAGATTTGTGTCCGCTCTTATACTTACCGCCGTCATGGTTTCACAGACGAGTGCGCAAAATATTCAAACCACTGAACCGGAGTCGAAAACGCCGGAATCCAAAACGCCGATCTCAAAAATTCAGTTTGAAACCGAGCAGCGCGCGCTATTTAGCAAAGCCGATAAAGATTATAACGGTGTTGTCTCCTTCGACGAATTAAATGCCGTCAATCAAGCGCGAAACCTAAAGCGGTTTGAAGCGAGGTTCCACGCGCTTGATACGGACCAAAACGGGTTTTTGTCGGACGACGAAATCAACTTAGCACATGAGGACATCAAGGCGGGGAGGCTGACAAGGATTGAACAAAGCAAGACCCGGCTGCTAAATACCTATGATCTCGATGAAAATGGTACGATTACATCCAGAGAGATTGAAGAATATTTCGAAAAGAAACAACAAGACGAAGAAGACAAATCTATTACCAGAGCGCAAGATGATTTTGCCAAGAAAGATAAAGACGGCGATGGTCGCGTGTCTCTCGAGGAATATACGGATCAGTGGAGCAAGCTGTCTCGGGGCCGTTTAGGTGATAACACCCGCTCAATATCCCGGGACGGCAATGGCGATAGGATGATTTCACGTACAGAAAATGAAAGCTTTATCGACAAAGTTTTTAATCATCTTGATGCCAATGATGACGGGGAAATATCTCCCACGGAACAATCGGGATCATATGCCAGGATACAGACATTTGATACCACTCGCGTCTTTATTAAATCGAGCCGTAGGTAAGTTTTACACAAGTACGCAATCCGAGCGTTAGTCTCAAACACTAAAGCTTGTGCCGCATCCACAGGCCGCGACCGCATTGGGGTTATGGATTTTGAACGCTGAACCGATCAGCTCGCGGGCATAATCGATCTCTGATCCGTCCAGAAATTCTTGGCTGATCTCATCAATCAGGACTTTGGCGCCGTCACGTTCTAAAACCATATCGTCGTCATTCGGGGCGTCTGCAAAGTCAAACTTATATTGAAATCCCGAACAGCCGCCGCCTTCGACCGCCACACGCAAATAGCGAGATGCGCCTTGTTTGGCCATAATCACATTGATTTGTTGGGCTGCCGACTCGGACAGGGTAATATTTACGTTGCTCATAAAGTCTATATAGGGGCTATTGGTTAAGGAATCAAAGGAGCTTATGTGCCTCTCTATTCACCTATTCGCGAGCGCGCCATTTATGCCTCGGACCCCGCTTTGTCACGGGGGCGTCAGGTTGCGCAATCCGAGAGCGAAAGCCGGACCTGTTTTCAGCGCGATAAAGACCGCATCATTCACTCAAGCGCCTTTCGACGCCTGAAAGCCAAAACACAGGTTTTTGTCGCCCATGAAGGGGATTATTACCGCACGAGGCTGACACATTCATTAGAAGTCGCGCAGATTGCCCGCTCTATAGCGCGAGTCTTGGGTTTGGATGAGGATTTGTCGGAATGTCTGGCGCTCGCCCATGATCTTGGCCATCCACCATTTGGTCATAGCGGGGAGGACGCGCTGGCTGAGGGCATGGCTAATTATGGCGGCTTTGATCATAACGCGCAGACCTTGCGTATCGTTGAGCAGTTGGAAGGGCGCTATGCTGAGTTTGACGGGCTAAACCTGACGTGGGAAACATTAGAGGGGATCGCCAAGCATAACGGCCCTGTGGTGAGGTCAAAGGCGGATGAGGATAGTTTGCCTTGGGCGCTGAAAACATTGGATAATTGGCAAGGTTTCGAGCTTGAGACCTATGCCGGGCCGGAGGCGCAGGTCGCAGCTTTGGCTGATGATATTGCTTATAACAACCATGACATGGATGACGGGTTAAATGCCGGGCTGTTTACTGTGGCGGATATTTGCGACGTGCCTATGGTCGGCGAAGTCTTTGCGGATGTAAGACGGCGATATCCGGATATATCTGAGGCAAGGCTCATTCATGAGGCCATTCGAGATATGATTGGATTGATGGTGGCCGATGTTTTAACCGAGACGCAAGGGCGTCTTGAGCGGCATAAACCTCAATCTGCCAATGACATACGCGCACTTGATGAAGCCATTGTATCCTTTTCCGATGCCTTTCGGGAGCGCGAAGCCCCGTTGCGTAAATTCCTGCAGGAGAAAATGTATCGCCACTATAAGGTCAACCGCATGATGGCGCAGGCCAAACGCGTTGTCGAAGATCTCTTTGAGATGTTTATCAAGAACCCATCCATTTTGCCGACGGAATATCAAGCCCTGTGCGACGGACCAGAGACGGTGCAAACAGCGCGGGTTGTTAGCGATTATATCTCAAGTATGACGGACTCATTTGCCATTTCAGAGCATGAAAAACTCTTTTCCGTGACGGGCTATTTGTAAGCTTTTGTTAACCTGAACGTCCGACGTTATTGACGCTGCAAATTCAGAGCGGTGTATGCGCTCGTCTCTTTAACGAATCGTAATCACCGTATAGGACAGGTTTTAATATGAGTGATGATACTGCACATTACAGAATAGATCCTTATGCCGAGGATGAGTTGGTACCGTTTGATGCGCGGGATTATTCTGGCAAGCGCGCTATGCGTTTGTTGATCATTTTTGTTGTCGCGCTACTGCTAGCGGCTTTTCTACTGTTCAAGCTTTATTATGATGGAACCCGCGACCGAAATGCGCCGCCGCGTATCAATGCAGAAAAAACACCGTTTAAAGTCGAGCTTGAAAATCCCGGCGGGGCCGTTACGCCTAATCAGGACAAGACCATTTACGACGTTATGAATGGCAGGGTTAAAGAGGAGGTAGTTGTGCCGGCACAAAGCGCGGAACTGCCGATTAATATGCCTGACAAGGCGACCATTGTTGTTGAGGACGACACGCCGATAGTCAAGCCGCCAGTCGTTCGGGATATTCCGGCCCCTAAACCAGTTAGCCCGGCTACACCGTTAGCCATTGATAGTGATTATGTTGTACAGATCGCATCTGTGAGAACTCGCGATGATGCAGAGCGCCTATGGAATGAGCTTAATCAAAAATTCAACGCAGGCCTTCCGCGTGCGACTTACGCAGATATCCGGCGGGCTGATTTAGGCGATCGGGGTATTTTTTATCGACTTCGTGTTGCCGGACTTGAGAGCAAAGGGTCCGCCGAGCATCTATGTGACCGATTGAAATCTCACAATCAGGCCTGTTTCGTTACTCGGAAATGAGTGAATTCGCTGCCATCTTTGGGGTCCTGGGTCCCAAACTCACGGCAGGTGAACGCGCCTTTTTTCGCGATGCAAATCCATGGGGTTTTATCCTCTTTGCTCGAAATATAGAAACTCCCGAACAGATCAGGCGCCTAACGAGCGATCTGAGAGCTTGTGTCGGTCGGGACTGTCTTATTTTTATCGATCAAGAAGGTGGGCGCGTGCAGCGCTTGCGGCCACCGCATTGGCGTAACTACGCCTCTTATGCCACTCTCGCGACGAACTATAATGATGAGCCAGAGGAGGCCCGGCGTTTGGTCTGGTTGCATCATCGATTGATCGCGGATGATTTACGGGCGCTTGGGATAAATGCCAATTGCGCGCCTTGTATTGACGTTAAGCGTTTGGGCGCTCACGATATCATCTCTGATAGAGCCTTTAGTCGCCATGCCGAGAAAGTTGCCGATATGGGACATGCGGCCATGGCAGGATTAATGGCGGGCGGAGTCGCACCTGTGGTTAAACATATACCGGGGCATGGTCGGGCAAAGGTGGACAGCCACCATGCGTTACCGCACATTGAAACAAAATTATCGACATTGAGAAAGACTGACTTCTTACCGTTTAAAATGCTCAACCAAGCGCCCATGGGGATGACGGCCCATGCCGTTTATAAAGCGTTAGATAAGCGTCTCCCTATTACCTTGTCAAAACTTTCGCTGCCGATTATTATTCGAGATGAGATTGGTTTTGACGGCCTCGTCATGACTGATGATTTAGATATGCACGCCTTATCAGGCTCACTTACATCACGCGCAGAGCGAGCCTTAGCGGCTGGGTGTGATGTGGTTTTGCATTGCAACGGAAAGATGGCGTCCATGGTAAAAGTCGCCAAGGGTACTCAGAAACTATCCAAAGAATCGCAAAAAAGGGCTGATATTGCCGTTTTATGCACAGAACATATTGAAGAATTTGATCGCAAGGCCGCCGAATCTGATTACGATACGCAAGTAAGTAAATTTGATGTATCTTAATGAGCGACGACTTTCAGGAAGATTTAAGCTTTGAAGCCGCCAGTCAGGCCTCCGATAGTGAAGAGGCGCTGATACTGGACATTGATGGCTATGAAGGGCCATTGCATTTGCTATTAGAATTGGCGCGTCAGCAAAAAGTTGATGTTGCCCGCATTTCAATATTGGAATTAGCCGAACAATATCTCAATTTTATCAAGACGGCGCAAGATTTACGCATCGAACTCGCGGCTGACTATCTGGTGATGGCAGCGTGGTTGGCGTATTTGAAATCACGCCTTATTCTGCCGCGAGCCGAAGAAGCTAAAATGGAAGAACCGGACGAGCTTGCAGCGCATTTAGCTTTCCGCTTACAGCGTCTTGAAGCCATGCGCCGGGCCTCAGATGCACTTTTCCGTCTCCCGCAAATGGGTCAAACGGTCCATAAACGCGGCGCACCAGAAGGTTTGAGGTCGCGCACAACGCCGTTATGGGAAGCTAGTCTTTTTGATTTATTACAAGCTTATGGACAGGCGCGTTCCAAAGCGACCATCAAAAATCACAAATTACCGAAGCCTCTTGTTATGTCTTTGGAGGATGCAAGGGTGCGTCTCAAACGGGCGATGATGGATGTTGCTAATGATAATATCGATTGGGTCGAGTTAGAAAGTATTTTACCAACGGAAAACGATCTCTCAGAGGCGATACCGATGCAGTCTGTGCGGGCCAGTTCGTTAGTCGCGGGTCTAGAGCTCGCCAAAGAAGGGGCATTACATATTCGCCAATCCGGGTCATTTACGCCGATATATGTGCGGGCCGCCAATGAAAAAGGAAAATCATGAGCGCCAGTAATAATGCAGAAAATGACCGTGTCGAGAAAGCCGCTGCTGGGATTGAAAGTGATGTCGTTAATTTAACTGAGCGCCTCCAGAGCAAGGGCGAAGAGGTTATTGAGCATGAATTAAGATTGCTCGAAGCTTTATTATTTGCCGCTGTTGAACCTATTGATACCGAAACTCTTAGAGAGAGAATGCCTGAAGACGCGGATGTGAACGCTTTAATGGCACGCCTGACTCGAGACTATGCCGGGCGTGGCATAAACTTGGTACATGTGGCGGGAAAATGGCGGTTTCAAACGGCGTCTGATTTAGAACATCACTTGGTCGATATACGCGAAACACCGCGTAAATTATCTCGCGCCGCTTTAGAGACACTGGCTATTATATCGTATCATCAACCCGTGACACGGGCGGAAATAGAAGACGTCAGAGGTGTCGCCGTATCCAAGGGGACTATTGATGTTCTCATGGAGCTCGGATGGGTCAGGTTACGTGGGCGCCGTCGAACGCCCGGTCGCCCTGTTACTTACGGCACAACGGAAGATTTTTTGGCGCATTTTAATCTGGAATCTATCACGGATTTACCCGGGCGGGCCGACCTTAAGGCGGCCGGATTGCTTGACCCGCGTTTGCCTAAAGATTTCGAAATGCCATCTCCGGTTATGGCGGATGATTTGACGGAGGACGAAGATCCATTGGAAGATGAAGACGAACCGGAATTTTTCGAAGATTTTTTGGCGGATGATGACGACTAACTTCTCTTGCTCAATATTGGTCGAGCCGCTAAGAAGCCCGAAAACAAATAGGTGATATTATGGCATTAGGTCCATGGCAAATTTTAATAGTTCTAATACTCGCGGTTTTTCTGTTTGGCGGACGCGGCAAAATTTCTGCGATCATGGGTGATGTCGCAAAAGGTATAACGAGTTTTCGTAAAGGCCTCAAAGAGGACATTGATGACGTCAAGGACGCGAGCGATGACGCGATTGATGTCACACCGAATAAGAAAGATGACGGCAGCTAATTTCAATGCCTGACAGGGCCGTCTTATGATACCCCAAATCGGATTTGCTGAAATGCTGGTGCTGGTTTTGCTGGCCATTGTCGTGGTTGGCCCAAAAGACCTCCCCAAATTAATGCGCTCAATCGGTAGTTTCATGGCCAGAATTCGGTCTATGGGCCAAGAGTTCCGCAATGCCTTTGATGATATGGCCAAAGAAACCGAGATGGATGAGCTTCGTCGGGAAATCAAGGAGCTCAAAAAGTTAGGCGAATTAGGTGACATTGACGAGGATGATTTCCTGGGGGAAATGCAAGAGCTTGATAGTGATATTCGTGACGGAACAGACCTAAGCAATCCAAAGACAGGTGGCTAAACCAATGGGTGAGGGTGAGGTTAAAAAGCTCGACTCTGATAGTGAGGCGACTGATAATATAGCCGCTAGTCAAGCGCCATTGATGGACCATCTGATTGAACTTCGCTCGCGTTTGATCAAATGTGTCCTCGCATTAGTCGTCGGCGCCGTTGTTTGCATCCCGTTTCTTCCTTACATTTTGCAATTTTTATTACGGCCATTTCGAACGGCCGTGAGTGATTATAATGCAAACCTTCTTGAAGAAGGCAAAGCGCCTTTGGAAGTTGACCTGATTGCGACACAAATTTTGGAGACGTTTTTCGTCAATGTGCGCCTTGCTATATTTGGCGGCATTGTTTTGGCCTTTCCGGTGATCGCCTATCAGCTTTACCGTTTTGTGGCACCAGGCCTTTATAAAAATGAAAAACGCGCCTTTTTACCTTATCTCATTATTTCTCCGGTTTTATTCTCGCTGGGAGCGGCGTTAGTTTACAGCTTCATATTTCCATATGTGCTAAAGTTTGGGTTGAGTATTTCGACCGCGGGGAGCGTCGAGTTGCTCCCAAAAATCAGTGATTATCTGAAATTGGCGATTACTTTGTTTTTGGCTTTTGGAACATCCTTTCAGCTACCTGTCATTTTGAGCTTATTGGGACGGGCAGGGATCGTCACCTCGGCAACGCTAAAAAAGGGACGTCGTTATGCAGTTGTGGGGATCGCGGCCTTTGCGGCTTTTGTGACGCCGCCAGACCCTTTGACCCAGATTGTTTTAGGCGGGGCGATTTATCTCTTATATGAGATTTCAATTATTTCAGTAACGCTGCTTGAGAAAAAGGTTCAGTCCGATGAGGCATAAGTCGCTTTTTCTCTTCGCCGAATAAACCACCAAATAACGAGCGCGCCCAGCATTTTGCCGCCGATGGACATGACAATATTCGGAACTGTGAATTGGGCGTCACGAATAAAGCTCGCGCCGTAAAGAAAAACGCTGGTATCAATCGGGGCGGCAAGGGCAGATGATAGTAATACACGTGTCGAGAGCCGGTATTTGGTAAAGGTAAACATCAACCAGTCAACAATCTCTGAAATAGCAAATGCCAACCCGCTGGCGAGGGCTAATTCGCCGCCAGATGTCGCAAATGTCAGGCCGATGGCGATTGCCATGGCGATTAAAACTTCATGACCAATTTCGCGTTGCGCAAAGTCACGGAAAACCAATACCAGCCCGGTGACGATGGTTACAGGATTGAAGGCCCATCCCGGTAGCATTTCCATCATTGGTGCCCATGTGAAGGACCAATTGATGAAGGGAATGAGTATAATATAGATCAGCGTATATTTGATATATCTTAAGCTGGTTTTTGGGGGCGTTCTGTCAGATTTTGTGCTCATAAGTCACTATACGAAAGTTGCCGGCTCGTGTAACCCGTCAAAATGTCAGCAATGCCGAAAATGTCTCTAATTGTGGCCAAGTCTCGAAATAACGTCATCGGGGTCGATGGTGATCTGCCGTGGCGGCTGTCATCGGATTTAAAGTTTTTCAAGAAAACAACAATGGGTAAGCCCGTCATGATGGGGCGGGTGACGTGGGAGAGCTTGCCCTTTCCATTGCCGGGTCGGCCGAACCTCGTCCTGACGCGAGACAAATCCTATTCCGATAAACGCGCGGAAATTTTTCATAATCCGATTGATATGATTGGGCGGGCATATGAATTGGCGGGAACGATGAATGTTGATGAGATCATGTTAATCGGGGGGGCAAAATTATATGCCTCTTTGATGCCATATTGCGCCCGAATGTATGTGAGCGATGTGAATGTCGAGCTCTCAGGTGATGCTCATTTTCCGGAAATTGATTTGGATCAATGGGACGTGAGCTCTGAAACTGCTGTGCCAAAGTCCTCAAGTGATGATTATGACTTTACAGTTAAAATATTTGACAGAAAACTCGTCGAAATATCAGTGCTAACTCTTGATAAAATCCGTGGTTAAGTCCACATAGATTACAAATCTCAAATCACGGAGAGAATATGTCGGATAATAAGAGTCCATGGGGAAATCGTCCGTCCGGTAATAATGGAGGTAAATCTCCTTGGGGCGGAAACAATCCTGATAGAGGGCGGCCTAAGCCAGGTGAGACGTCACCTGATCTGGATAACGTCATTGAAGGTTTCAAAAAGCGCATGTCCGGTGGCGGACCTCGCGGCGGACGCGGGGGCGGTAGTGCCAACATGCCATTTGGCAAATATGGTCCGTTTGGAATATTTCTTTTAGTGGCCCTTTTATATTTCCTGTCGACATGTATCTATACCGTTGACCAGCAAGAAGAAGCGCTCGTGCTTCGTTTTGGTGATTATAGTCGTACGGCTCAGCCGGGGCTGAACTTTAAACTACCATCTCCAGTTGAGACTGTGTTCAAAGAAAAGACCCGTGAAGTTAAAAAAATTGATATTGGCGGGAATAATCAACAAAGCCTAATGCTGACAGGGGACGAGAATATCGTCGACATTGATTTTACCGTTCTTTGGAAGATTAATAATCTCGCGCATTATCATTTTAACGTAGATGAAACACCTGTTGCGGTTCGCGCGGTAGCCGAGAGTGCCATGCGGGAAATTATAGGCAAAAATGAATTAGAAAAGATCATCACGACTGAGCGTTTATCGATAACGTTAGCTGTGAAAAACTTGATGCAGGAAATTTTGGACGAATATGAAGCCGGTGTTGAGATTGATGAAGTCCAACTTCAGAAAGCTGATCCACCTGAGGCCGGCGGGGTTATTGATGCGTTTCGTGATGTCGTTAACGCCTCACAGGATGCCGAAACCATCATCAACAAAGCGACCGCGCATCAAAACGACATCGTTCCAAAGGCTAGAGGTGCAGCGGCCGAAATCGTTCAAGCGGCTGAAGCTTATAAAGGTCGTGTGATAGCGGAATCACGAGGTGAGGCTGAACGGTTCAAGCTTGTCTTGAAAGAATATCAGGCCGCGCCACGCGTGACCCGTCAACGCATGTATCTGGAAACGATTGAAGTAGTTTATCGCGATTCTGAGAAAATAATTTTGGATAATGATGCCGGATCAGGCGTGGTTCCATATCTACCCTTAGACCAGATCAATAAAAGATCTCAGGGAGGCAACTAATGAAAATCTCTCCAATTATAATATTCATCATTGGATTATTGGTTTTGTGGCTGTCCACGGCCATTTTTACAGTGAAAGAGTGGCAACAAGCCCTTGTATTGAAATTTGGTGAAGCCCAACGTGTTGAGAATGCTTGGGATAACCATGCCGAAGCTGATGCAGGGTTAAAATTTAAACTACCAATGCCGTTTGAAACCGTTCGCTATTTAGAGCGCCGTAATTTGGAGCTCGATTTACGTTCAGTCGAACTTCTGGCTGCTGACCAAGAGCGTCTGGTTGTTGATGCTTTTGTGCGTTACCGTATTACCGAAGCTGTGCAATTCTATGAAGCCTTGCAAACCGAGTTAGGAGCGCAACAACGTCTTCAAAGTATTATGGATTCAACTTTGCGCGATGTGTTAGGTCGCGTGGACACACCTGAAATTATCGCCGGGCGTCGTTCGGAGTTGATGACAGAAATTCAGGAAATCTCAAATAATGTTGCCAACCAAGAAGGTTATGGTGTCGAGATTATTGACGTGAGAATTAAACGGGCTGATCTCCCAGAAGAAAACTCTCAACGTGTTTTTGAACGTATGGTTACTCAGCGTCAGCAAGAAGCATCTCGAATTCGAGCCGAAGGCGAGGAGCGCGCTCTTGAAATCAGAGCGACAGCGGAGAAAGAAGCCATCGTTATTAAAGCTGAAGCACAGGAAAAAGCGGAAATTATCCGCGGTGAAGGCGACCAAGAACGCAATGCTATTTATGCCGAAGCTTACGAGCGCGATCCTGAGTTTTTTGCCTTTTATCGGTCTATGGAAGCATACAAGAAGGGCCTAACTAAAGGGTCCAGCTATGTATTGTCTCCTGATAGTGATTTTTTGGGTTATCTTGATAATCAGCGCGGCCCGGGTCGCTAAAAGTCGCTATACAGTGTCTTTTACTACGGTCCTCATGATTGCCTTTGGTGGTATGCTAGCCATTGAGGGGGCCGTTTGGGCTGTGTTTCCGGCTCAGATGAGGCGAATGTATGAGGAAGCCTTCACTGCTGGTGATAAAATCTTGCATTTTTCAGGACTATTTTCAGTTGCCATTGGGGTGTTGATGATTATGTGGGCCGTGAAGCTCGCCGGATAACCGAGTTTTAATCTATTATCTGACATATAGTCTTGGAATAATTCTTTACTTCGCTAGGGTAGTGACGTGCCAAATACTTTAAAAATTAGCTTAATTTCCTTGGGAGCTTTATTTTTAAGCTCGACTTCACTCTCTGCGCAATCCGTGCCGGATAGTTTTGCCAAACTCACCAAGCAACTAAGCCCCTCTGTTGTGAATATTTCGACGGCTCAAAATGTTGAAGTCACGGATGATGTTCCGGCTTTTCCAAAGGGCTCGCCTCTGGAACGATTTAATGACTTTTTTGGCGGGCGTCGCAATAATAGTGGCCGTATTTCTAGGTCCCTAGGTTCAGGTTTTGTTATTGATGCGGATGGTTATGTCGTCACCAATAATCATGTGATTGAAGGCTCAGATGTAATTGAGGTTACCTTTCCCGATGGTGATACCTATGAAGCCGAATTGTTAGGACGTGATCCGTCAACAGATCTTGCATTATTAAAAATTGACGCCGGTGAAACTTTGCCTTTCGTCGAATTTGGCGATTCAGACACAGCCCAAGTCGGTGAGTGGGTGATCGCGATTGGTAACCCATTTGGTTATGGAGGGTCTGTTTCCACAGGTATTATTTCAGCGCGAAACCGTCAAATTAATCAAGGTAATTATGATGATTTTATCCAAACAGACGTTGCGATTAACAAAGGTAATTCTGGTGGTCCATTATTTAACCTCGAGGGTGAGGTTATAGGGGTCAATACAGCTATTGTGTCACCGACAGGCGGTAGCGTGGGTATTAGTTTTTCAATTTCATCTGACCTTGCCGAGAGTGTAATTGCTCAACTCCGTGAGTATGGCGAAACACGTCGGGGACGTCTTGGCGTTGCCGTTCAGGAAGTAGATAAAGGCCTAGCCCAAAGCTATAATCTTGATGAACCGAAAGGCGCGATCGTTACACGTGTTGTGGAAGACTCTCCGGCAGGAGAAGCGGGCTTTAAGGTGGGCGACCTTATTCTTGAAATTGGCGGCGAGGAAGTGCCTAATCAGCGGGTGCTTTACCGTATGATTGCGGAAGCTGAAATCGGTAAAGATGTCGATATCAAAGTTATAAGAAAGCGTAAGGAACGCACTCTAACCGCCACAATCGAACGCTTAGAAGAACAGGTTACCAAGGATAAAAAGGCAGAGAAAAAAGCCGAGGAAGAAAACGCCGATCGTGTTGCCATGGGTATCTCGATCGAGGCGCTTACCGAGGATGTGCGTCGTGAGCACCGTGTTAAATCTGAAATCGAAGGCGTCCGGGTTGTAAGTGTGAAGTCGAGCAGTCCGGCGGCGGGTAAAGTATTGGAAGGTGATATCATTGAGGAAGTTGCCTTTGAGCCTGTTACATCGCCCAAAGAGTTTGAAGAGGCCATAGAAACCGCGTCTGAGTCTGATAGCCCCATTACAATATTGGTGAACCGCAGAGGGAATTATATTTTCTACTCTCTGAGTATTAGCTAGTTACAAACTCGCTCTCTTTAAATCCCTGATAATATAGCGCCGTTGTCAAGTCGGTATGGTTGATTGCGCAATGCGCGGCGGCAGCGACGGCAGGTTTCGCATAATAGGCAATACCTAGGCCTGCCGCGGTAATCATAGCCAGATCATTAGCGCCGTCTCCGATAGCGATGGAATTCATCGGTCCACCTAAGTCTTTTGAGTGATCCTTGAGTGCGTCGAGTTTGGCCTCTCTTCCGAGTATCGGCATGCCAACTTTTCCAGATAAGCTAGCACCGTCATCTAATAAAATATTGGCTTGGTGATCATCAAAACCACACAACTCGGCTACTCGGCCTGTGAAGAATGTAAATCCACCGGATACGATCACCGTTTTTGTTCCGCTCGCTTTCATAGTCTGGCACAATGTTCGTGCACCTTCATTGAGATAGATACGTTCATCAAAACATTTTTGAAGTGTTGATAAAGGCAAATCTTTCAATAGATTAACGCGTTCTTTTAAGGCGCCGTCAAAGCCGATTTCGCCGCGCATAGCGCGTTCCGTGATTTCGCTAACATGATCTTTCACACCTGCGAAATCGGCGAGTTCATTGATGCATTCCTGACCAATTAGAGTGGAATCCATGTCACATATTAAAAGAGATTTTTTTCGATTTTTTGAAGGCTGAACACAAGCGTCGGCTTTAATGGCGTGTTTTACGAGTTGCGCAGAAAGGTCTTCCTGTAAGTTATCGTAATTGCCCGTCTTTAATTCAATATCTACGGCTTTGTTATCTGATAAAATTGTTACCTCTTCACCATTGGGAATAAGACCTATTGCCTTGTCAAAGGTGGATGCATCTCTATTAGCGAGGACAAGCGTAAGCGTTTGGCTTATATTAGCGGGCATGGGAATCAATCCATCATGAAACAAGTCATATGTATCGCAGGCCCGACAGCGAGCGGCAAGAGTAGTTGGGCTCTTAAGCTGGCAAAAAAAGTGGACGGCGAAATTATTAACGCAGATTCCATGCAAGTATATTCTGATTTGCAGGTTTTAACAGCGCGTCCGTCTAATGCTGAGATGAATTCCATACCACATCATTTATACGGCCATATAGATGGAAGAGAGCGTTATTCAGTAGGGCGGTGGACCCGAGACGTTGTTCCTATAATTTTCGATTGCATGTCACGGGACAAAACCCCAATTTTAGTGGGCGGTACTGGCCTATATTTCGAAGCTTTGACGCGGGGTTTGGCTGATATTCCTCAGCCGGATGATGCCGCTATGTTATATGCGAAGGCACTTTTGTCTCAAGGTGTAGATTTGTTGCGCGATGAAGCTGAAAGGCTTGATCCACAATCAGCAAGCCGTGTCTTGGGGGATGATCCGCAACGATTACTCCGTATCGTTAGCGTTGCTAAAGGTACGGATAGGGTTTTAAGTGAGTGGATAGCTGATACACGCCCATTCATTCCACGAAATTCATGGAAAGGCGCGATTTTATTACCCGAGAGATCGCATGTTTATGACCGCATAAATGCTCGATTTGATACGATGTTTGAAATGGGGGCTCTGGAAGAGGTTGAACAGCTTATAAATAGGGGGCTTGATCCAGGACTACCCATCATGAAGGCGATAGGTGTGAAACTATTGGGCCAGTACTTAAAAGATGACATTTCCCGCGAAGAAGCCATTTCCATATCCAAACGTGACACGCGGCGGTTTGCTAAACGGCAATATACATGGTTTCGCGGTCACGCCGCAGCTTGGGTTACCCTCGATAAAATGCCTGACGACTTAGAGTTTGAGGGCGTATGAAAATTGCAAAAAAACGCCCTTTGCTGATTGTTTTTGGCTTTTTAATACTCATTTTGATTTTCTTAGTCTTTGGTAAAAATTCATTGGATTTGAAACCTGACGAGTATCACAAATGGTTTGAGACCTTTCGAAACTCTGACTTTTTGCCCGTGATTATCGTCGCGACATATGTGATCGGGGCATTTATCGGCGTGCCACAATGGGCGCTTTTTCTCGGAACAATTATCGCCATTGGCCCCATGATGGGGTCGGCTTTTGCTTGGATTTCGACTATGATATCTGCGTCGCTCAACTTTTGGTTAGCGAAATGGATTGGGGCTAAACGAATACGGAGCTTTGGGGGTGCGCGGGTTAATCAAATTACGGCCCTGATACGTCGAAATGGGTTTTTGATGAGTTTTGCTGTGAGGCTCGTTCCAACAGGGCCTTTCATACTTGTGAATATGGCAGCAGGTATTTCCAGTGTAAGGTTCAGGTCTTTTTTATTTGGTACAGCTTTGGGGATCATACCTAAAATAGCTGTCGTCGCCTTGCTGGCACAAGGTATTCTATCAGGCGTACAGCAAGATTGGTTGATGTTGGTTTTCATGTTGGGAGCCTTGCTCATTATCGGTTTGGTCATAATATTACGCAAACGACTGAAAATACTGATCCGGGACGAATGATTGAGCGAAAAGTTTAGCAAAATTACTGTTAAGCAGCTTGCTTTTTGTATCATCACTCTGCAGATAGGTTTGGTTAACATTCGTCTGATAATCCCGCACCTTATCAGATAATTTTAGGACACATATAACATGAACCTTTTTGGGCTATTCTCATCTGACATAGCAATCGATTTGGGTACGGCAAATACCTTGGTCTATGTCAAAGGCCGTGACATTGTCCTAAACGAGCCATCTGTTGTCGCTTACTCGTTTAAAAACGGCCGCAAAGTCGTGCATGCCGTTGGCACCGACGCGCGCATGATGTTGGGTCGCACGCCAGGAAATATTGAGGCAATCAGACCGATGAAAGATGGTGTAATTGCCGACTTTGAAGTCGCAGAACAAATGATTAAGCACTTTATCCATAAGGTTCATAATCGACGGACGTTTGTAAGTCCAAAAGTCGTTATCTGTGTTCCATCTGGCGCAACAGCGGTGGAGCAGCGCGCCATCCATCAAAGTGCAGAGCAGGCGGGTGCCAGTAAAGTTTTTCTAATTCAAGAACCTATGGCGGCCGCGCTAGGTGCAGGTTTGCCAATACACGAACCGGCTGGTTCTATGGTCGTTGATATTGGCGGCGGTACGACCGAAGTTGCGGTTCTCTCGCTAGACGGCATTGTTTATTCGAGATCTGTACGTGTCGGAGGTGACAAAATGGATGATGCAATAATCCAGTATGTCAGGCGTACGACTAACCTCCTCATTGGGGAGATGACGGCGGAAAAGGTCAAGAAAGAAGTTGGTTCTGCGACAATGCCTTCGGATAATGAAGGCATGACGGTTCAAATCAAAGGGCGCGATCTAATGAATGGCGTACCCAGAGAAATTCGCGTAACGGAAGCCATGATAGCTGAAGCGTTGGCCGAACCTGTTGAGCAAATTGTGACGGCCGTAAAAGTGGCCTTGGAGGCTACTCCGCCCGAGCTCGCGGCTGATATCGTTGATAAGGGTATTATGTTGACGGGTGGTGGAGCGCTCCTCAGAAATCTCGATACGGAATTGCGCAATCGAACGGGGTTACCTATAATGATTGCAGATGATCCTTTGTCTTGTGTTGTTAGGGGATCAGGTGCTGTTGTTGAAAATCTTAAAAAATGGACGAGCGTACTCACCAGTGGTGTTTAACTCGTAGTCGAGCTGACCAGAAGGATATATGGCGGAGTTTGGTCAATCATCACTTTATCGTCGTCGGCGTAATGCTCGCCTAATTTTTATCTTGCTTCTATTTATTTCCATCGCACTTGTTTTTGCATGGGTTGGAGATCGTTCGGTTCTGAGCAAGATTAAATCCTCTACTGATGATGTTATGGCTCCAATTTTATCTTATGTGTCAATGCCCATTAGGGGGCTGGAAGACGCAGTATCAGATCTGCGTGCTCGAGCTAAAGTTCACGATGAGAACAAAAAATTGAAGGCAGAGCTCTCAAGACTAAGTGACATTGAGGCCCGTGCAAATGCGTTGGCTTTAAAATTATCTCAATTGGAAGATATTCTGCAGGTTGATACAGCTTCAGGTATCCCGTTAACACGAATTGCCGCGCGAGCTGTCACTGAAACCAATGGTCCATTTGTTTATTCGAGTTTGCTAAATGTGGGTATCAATAAGGATGTAAAGGTCGGATATAGCGTGATGACAGTGGATGGGTTGCTTGGCCATATTGTCCGCGTGGGTAAGGGGTCTTCAAGAGTATTGAGGCTTGAAGACCTAAATAGCCGCGTCTCTGTCATGTCCCAAAGATCGAAATCCAGAGCTATTCTCACCGGAAATAATACCAAGCTCCCTGTGCTGTCTTTTTTGTCTGATGACGCGAATTGGCAAAAAGGCGATATAGTCATTACGTCCGGTGATGATGGCGTTCTGCCTGCGGGACTTCCAATTGGTTATTTGGCTGAAACTGAAAAACTTCGAGTAAAGCTTTATATCCATGATCGACCAATTGATTGGGTATGGATTTATCCCTTCACACCATATGAAGCGCCGGAGAAAGATGCTATTTCTGAACCGGATTTAAAAGTAGAAATACCGTGAATATAGTCGGTACGAATTTAATGAAAGCCCGACTCCTGTCTCTACAGGGCGGAGCGTTTGGAATAGTCTTGCTTTTATTGGCAAATATTGATGTTGAGATTATCGGGTATAGCATTACTTTTTTAGTCCTACCTATAATCGCCGTGCTCCTTTGGCCAAGAAAAGCTTCAATGGGGACTTCCGTTTTCTTTATATTCTTATTGGGCTTGCTTGTTGATCTTTCTAGTAATGGCCCCACGGGCTTGTGGGCCTTTGTATACCTAATCGTTTTTGCTGCTTTTAGACCAGACCTTGAACAAAAAGAGCCTCAAATGCGAAATGTTTGGATGCGCTATTTTATTGTTTTGTCGGTCGTGGCGGTTTCTTTTTTGATGATGATAGCATGGTTTAAACTGGGTTATTATAGCGTGTCGGATATAATATTAGGGACGTTGATTCCCTGTCTTATATTTCCAGTGATATTTAAACTGCAGAGATTTTTCATTTTTCTCATGGGTTTAGATGTCTGAAGAAACAAAAATGAAGGCTACGCTTTCGCGTCGGGCTTTTGTTATGGCCGGCGTCGGAACAGCAACTTTTGGTGTGTTTTCTACGCGGCTTTATTATTTGCAAATTGTGAAGTCACAAGATTATGCGGCTTTGTCAGAAAAAAATCGATTTAATTTTAATTTGTTGGCACCTTCGCGTGGGCGTATTCTCGATCGTTACGGGTCTCCGCTAGCAACCAATAAGCAAGATTATCGATTAGTTATGGTTCCAGAACAAGTCGATAATATTCCACTGGTACTTAGTAAACTTTCCAATGTCATTAACATCTCAAAAACGCGTCTTGAGCAGATTGAAAAGGACATAAAAAAGAATCCAAAATTTGTTCCTATACTCATCGCTGAACATCTGGATTGGGACGTGTTTGCAGAGCTTAATTTGAAGACGCCCGAATTGCCTGGTGTGATCCCCATGTCGGGTGAAGGGAGGTCTTATAATTATGATGGAGTGTTTTCCCACATCTTAGGTTATGTGGGTAAAGCCGGTCCGGAAGATGTTAAGGCCGACAACGATCCGTTACTACGCCAACCTTCTTTTCGTATAGGAAAAACAGGTGTTGAGGCATCGCAAGAAAAAATATTGCGAGGGAAATCCGGCAAGCTGAAAGTTGAAGTCAATGCAGTCGGTCGTATTGTCCGCGAATGGCCTAACCCTGAGGGAGCGGCAACAGCCGGGGAAGATGTATGGCTAACATTAGATGCCGATCTTCAAGTTTATTCGGCGAAGCTTTTCGAGGAAGACAGTGGCGGTTTAGCCGTTATAGATGTTATGACGGGAGAGCTAAGAACACTGCTTTCTATGCCAACATTTGATAGCAATTTATTTGTTTCAGGCATTTCCCAAAAGGCACTCGATAAACTGAATAGCGACGAAAGACGCCCGCAATATAATAAGGTTGTTGGAGGCGGCTATCCACCGGCATCAACCTACAAGATGGCAGTTATGCTGGCAGGTCTTGAGCAGGGCGTCATTGATCCGACCGAAAAAATCTTTTGCACGGGTAAGGTCAACGTCGGTAATCGCGATTTTCATTGTTGGCGGCGCAAAGGGCACGGCTCCATGGATCTAGCGGACTCGCTGAAACACTCCTGTGATGTGTATTATTATGAAATATCCCAAAGACTTGATATGTCAAAAATGCGCGAGACGGCTATGAAGTTAGGGCTGGGGCAGATATTCAACTTGGGAATAGCGGGACAGATTTCCGGTGTGGTTCCTGATAACGAATGGAAGCGGGCACGTTTGGGGCAGAGTTGGCGTACCGGGGATTCACTTAATGCCTCTATAGGTCAGGGTTTTGTTTTAGCAACGCCATTACAACTTGCCACCATGACTGCACGTATCGCGAATGGACGAAAGGCAATTTCTCCGAGATTAGTCATTGATCAAAATGAAATTCTCCAATCAGACTTAGGATTAAATGAGCAACATCTCAATCTAGTTCAGCGAGCTATGTTGTCTGTTTGTGAAGAGCCGGGGGGGACCGCGTTTAACGGGGAAGGATTGAATTTGGAGGGTGTTCAGCTAGCGGGAAAAACGGGCACCGGACAAGTCAGGGGAATTTCAGCTAGAGAAAGGGCCAGCGGTGTTTTGTCAAATCGAGTTCTTCCGTGGCATTTGCGGGATCACTCAATTTTTGTTGGTTATGCGCCTTTTGATGCTCCTCGTTTTGCGGCTGCGGCGATTGTTGAACATGGGGGCTCGGGCGCTGGTCGGGCGGCTACTATCGTCAGGAAAGCCCTTAGAAGAGCATTGATTAATGATGGTATTGCGGAAAAATACGATTTTTCAAGCGATGGTATTTAGCCATGGGGTCTAGCTTACAAACCAAACTATATGAAATTAATTGGGTGTTGCTGGCTTTGGTGTTCGTGATTGGAATGCTTGGTGTGGCTATGATTTATTCGGCCACAAATGGCGTTTGGAACCATGGTGCTAGTCAGCATTTAACGAGGTTTTTACTAGCCTGCACTTTGAGCATAATAATTGCCGTAACTGATATCAGGCTATGGTATCACGCTGCCTATCCAATTTATTTATTTGCTCTGCTATTATTATTTGGGGTCGATCTGTTTGGCGTTTCTGTAAACGGATCGCAAAGGTGGCTGGATATTGGAATAACACGAATCCAACCCTCCGAAATCATGAAGTTAGCCATAGTTTTGGCGTTAGCTCGTTACTATCATGATATTGCTAAATGGCGGATATCTAATTTTAGCGGGATTATAGGGGCCATATTAATTATTCTGCTTCCTATGCAGTTTATTATTCGACAGCCAGATCTTGGTACGACATTGCTTTTATTCGCAACAGGCGTGATTGTCATGTTTCTAGCGGGTATAAATTGGCGAGTCATATTTTTCTCAAGCATAGGCGTCGTGTTGGCTATACCGGTGTTTTTGAAATATGGGCTTAAGCCCTATCAGCTAAAACGCGTGATGACATTTTTCGACCCGTCGCAGGACCCAACGGGGGCAGGCTATCATATCGCGCAATCAAAAATTGCTTTGGGAAGTGGCGGTGTATCCGGAAAAGGATTTTTGAACGGTACTCAACGCCAATTGGAATATGTCCCGGAAAATACAACTGATTTTATTTTCACCATTATTGGGGAAGAATTTGGGTTGCTTGGATCATTAACAACACTCCTTTTGTATACGCTTGTTATAGCCGTATGTATGTGGATGGCTTTAGAATGTAAGCATATTTTCTCAAAGCTATTGGTGTTGGGCCTTACAACAACCTTCTCTTTATATGTATTCATCAATATCGCGATGGTAATGGGGTTGCTACCTGTTGTCGGTGTCCCACTTCCACTCATATCCTATGGTGGAACGGTTATTCTCGCCGTTATGATTGGCTTTGGTTTAATTTTATCAGCGCATTTACATCGACAAGTGGAACTACCAAGGCCCGGACATTAACAGATGTCTTGACGACATGTAAAAATACATGAAGAAGCTTTTGAAAATAATTTGGGGATAGAGAATGGCTTCATCAGATACAGCTCAGTGGTCATCAAGGTTCGCCTTTGTAATGGCAGCGGTCGGGTCGTCCGTCGGTTTAGGTAATCTTTGGAGGTTTTCAGCCGAACTTGGGACGAATGGTGGTGCCGCCTTTTTGATAGTTTATATCGCCTGTATCGTTTTCGTGGGAATACCTGTGCTGATGAGCGAATTTATGATTGGCCGTGCTGGTCAGGCTTCTAGTGCTGTCGGATCACAAAATGATCTAGCCCAACGCAGTAACGTATCGTTAGGATGGAGCGCTGGTGCCTGGCTCGGTATGGTCGCATCTTTCCTCATCGTAAGCTTCTACTGTGTTGTTGCAGCTTGGGTGCTGAACTATCTCGTGAGGTTTTTAGGAAATAGTTTTGCCGGACAATCTGCCGAAGCTATAGCCGCGCAATTTCCAGCTATGTTGGAGGATCCAATAAATTCTGGAAATCCTGTTCGTGCCGTTTGGCCCTATTTCTTTATTTTTGCCGGGCTAACGACATGGCTTGTCGCACGGGGTGTCAATAAGGGCATTGAAATGGCGGCCAAGCTGCTTATGCCTTTGTTTTTCATTCTACTGCTTGGGCTTGCGTTCTATTCTATTTCTAGCGGAATGGCGTCTGGAGGAACCAAAGAAGCTATCGGGTTTATGTTCAGTCCGGATTTTAGTAAAATTACCCCGGAAGTGGCCATTTCGGCCCTCGGACAGGCTTGTTTCTCAATCGGAATAGGTAATGCGATTATGATCACATATGGATCATATTTACCTCGATCAGTGAGTATCCCCAAAGCCGCTGTAGGCATTAGTGTGGTTGATACTATGGTGGCTATTGTCGCCGGTTTAGCGATTTTCCCAATCGTATTTTCCAATAATCTTGATTTCAGCGCAGGTGCTGGGATTTTCTTCATAACTTTACCAACGGCACTTGCGGAATATTGGTATATTGGAGCTGCCTTTTTCTTCTTGGCATTTTTCGCTGCGATTACATCGTCTGTTTCGCTTTTGGAGCCATCTGCGGCTTATGTGGCTGAGAAATTTAACTTGAGCAAAAAGAAGGCGGCTTGGCTAACGGGGGGAGCAATTACTCTGCTCGGTCTTGGTTCGCTTTTGTCACCTAAGTTTTTCGAATTTATCGATACAGGGCTAGCTGGCCCAATTTTGGCACCGTTATCAGCCTTGTTATTAGTCCTCTTCACTGGCTGGAGGTTAAGCAAGGTCATTGTTTCTCAGGAACTTGACGGGCCAGGAGAGGCACTCGGTCGATTTATACTAATTTTTGTAAAATGGGTGGCCCCCGTGTTTATGGGTATTGTGCTCATTTTAGGGACTTATAGTCGTTGGATCGCTCCTTTATTGGGCGGTTAAAATCACATTTAATTACAATGCTTTAACTTTATAATTTAGTACTTGAGAGAATTAAGCTGATATTATAGTGAAAAATTTCAGAATACGTTCAGTATTTTGTTGTAAAGGGGCGCATTGTTAGGGTCGTTAAGGCCGAAGTCGGGATAAAAATGCGTATAGCTTTTTTAATATGTGTTACGAGTTGCTTGACCCTTGGGGCTTGCGCAACTGTTGATGTGACCCAACTGGCAGGTTCAGATGCGAATTCGTCGGTTGATACGCAGTTATCCCAGAATACAGTCATTCAATCCGCAAAAAATCTTTACAAGCACATAACATCGTCAGGTTGGGCAACGCCAAATCAGACAAGCCTGCAAAAAACCGCAACTGTGCTGCTCAAAGGAGAAGGTGCCGTAAAGCAGGTTGAAGCTTCTACCTATCTCGGGAATAGCCTGTCCGATCTTCAGGGTGATATGGTAAATCTAATTCATCACACCGAGCAAACAACAAAAACTGCCGAAGTATTTCTCTCTGTGTCACCTGATGCGGCTGACTTAAAAGCAGAACTGAGTTTCTTGGAGGTGGCACTTATAAGCTGCCGTAAGTCAGAAACAAATTTCCAATTAGCAATGAATGAATTAGGTGCGCAAAACGTGTCTGAACTCACATCATTAAATGGCTCGATTAACGCGTTGCGTGATATAACAAATCAATATGGTGAACGTGTTAGAGCCCAATATACCCATACTGCATCCAACGGATCATAGACTATCCCCATAATGCAGGTATAGGTGGCCACACCTTACCATTTTTATAGGTCAACCCCTTATCAATATCCTCTTTCAAGAGAAGAGGCCCATCTAAATCAATGACATCAGCTAGGCTTTCCAACATCATCATTGGGGCCATCGCAAGAGATGATCCAACCATACAGCCTGCCATGGTTTTAAAGCCCATCGCCTTACCTGTTTTTAAAAGCTGATATCCAGAACTTAGACCTCCGCATTTATCGAGCTTCACATTTATAGCTCGATACCCTTGCGACCATAAGCGGGGCAGATCATCAACGGTATGAAGGGCCTCATCCGCGCATATGATCGGTTGTTGCTGAGGATTAAAGGACGTTTCGATATCTGCTGGAAGAGGTTGTTCTATAAAAATAATTGGATGATCGCTAAGTTCATTTTGAACCTGCTTAAGCTCATCAGGGTTTAGTGCCTCGTTAGCATCGATGATTAATTGCGCGTCAGGTCTAGCTTCCAAGATAGCTAAACATGCGTCTAATCCTGATATATTTCCAATTTTCAGTTTTAACGTTTTGTGTTGAGCGGCTTCTACGGCCTTTGCTGCCATTTCGTCAGGCGTGTTAATTGACAGCGTATAGGCGGTTTCGCGCGCCTTCGGTTTATCCAAACCGAGTAGCTCCCAAACCGCTTTTCCCATTTTTTTAGCTTCAAAATCCCAAAGCGCGCAATCAAGGGCATTGCGGGAAGCATTGGCGGGCAGGGCTCTTTGTAACGCCTCTTTAGAAATTCCTGACTCAATTTCGGACCGGACGGATTCAATTTCCTCTGTCACGCTCTCAACCGTTTGATTGTAGCGTTTGTAAGGACGGCATTCTCCTCGACCAACATATGCCCCGTCATGAATCTCAACCATGACGACAGGAATATGGGTGAGGGTGCTTCTGGAGATTTTAAACTCACCAGCGACAGGATAGACCTGTGTTGTAATTACTAACTGTCTTCTCACGGCTTTTACTTGACCTTAGACGTCAGGCTTTGCAACCTGTTCTTATGAACGTTGTGGATTTTACATATCCGTCTTACACAATAATACAGCAAGGCTCTAATCTTACGTTGAAGGCTGCAGGTGATTGGACGTTAGACCATATGGGTCAGATCGATACCAAACTATCTTCAGAGCTTGACGCCATTGACTATGAGGCTGTTGAATATGATTTCAACAATGTCACAAAGTTAGATACGGCCGGCGCTTATGTTTTCGCGAGAGCTATACGGTGTGAAGAGGATGTGTGTTATCCGTATAAAATTCAGGGTGGTCAAAAGGGTTATGATACTCTGATGCGGGCAGCGGCTGATGCTTCAATGGGACGTCTTCCGCGCCAACGCAGACAATGGTTTGATACCCTTGCCCGCGTAGGCGAAAGCTCAGTTAGGTTTTTTGAAGAAGGCCTATATACCCTATCATTTATCGGGCGTTTCTTTGTTGTTATGTTAGGGCTTCTAATTCGACCCACGAAAATTCGTTGGAAGGCCGTTATTTCTTTGACCGAAGATGTCGGTCTAAATGCCGCTCCAATCGTTATGCTGCTTAGTTTTTTCATAGGCGCAGTCATTGCTTATATGGGCGCTAACCTTTTATCCGTGATCGGTGTAACTGTTTTCATGGTGGACCTCGTTGGCTTCTCAATTTTAAGAGAACTCGCCGTAATTATTACGGCAATACTTCTTGCCGGTCGCTCAGCATCATCATTCACAGCCAAGATAGGTGCTATGAAAATGCGTCAAGAAGTCGATGCTATGTTCGTAATCGGGCTCAACCCTTTTGAAACCTTGGTTGTTCCACGCGCATTGGCTTGCTTAATTGCGATGCCTGTCTTGACCTTCTTGGCAATGATTTCTGGAATTGGGGGCGGTATGCTGGTGGCTTGGAGTGGACCGACCGATATATCACCCATTTTGTTTACCACAAGGCTACAAGAAGTTGTCGATATCAAGCATTTTTGGGTGGGTATGATAAAAGCCCCGTTTTTTGCACTAATTATTGCGCTCATTGGTTGCCGTCAGGGAATGGCAGTCACCGGGAGTGTTGACTCGCTTGGTACCAGAACCACGACGGCCGTTGTGCAGGCCATATTTTCCGTGATTATGGTCGATGCCATGTTTGCGATACTCTTTTTTCAAATGGGCGTGTGATGGATTATACGGGTTTCGATCTGAATGCGGCACCTCTAGCGGCAGAAAACATTCTTACCAAATTTGGTGAGAATATCGTGCATGAGGCTCTCAATTTTGAAATCAAACGCGGGGAAATATTAGGTCTAGTCGGAGGCTCAGGTACGGGCAAATCTGTCCTTATGAATACACTTTTGGGTTTGAAACAACCTGAGGGCGGGTCCGTAAAATATTACGGACGTGAAATGGGTGGGCTGAATGCAGACGAGAAACGTCGTATTAAAAACAATATCGGCGTACAGTTCCAAGGCGGGGCGTTATTTTCGGCCATGACGGTTCGGCAAAATATAACCCTGCCTTTCAGAGAACACACAAATTTACCAGTCCCGCTTATGCGGGAATTGGCCGATATGAAAATTCATATGGTGGGCTTGCCAGCCTTGTCAGCAACACTTTTTCCATCGGACCTTTCTGGCGGTATGCGCAAGCGGGCAGGGCTAGCTCGTGCTTTAGCACTGGATCCCGAAGTTCTAATTCTAGACGAACCCACCGCTGGCTTGGACCCCATAGGGGCCTCCGCTTATGATGAACTTATCTTGGGTCTTCGCGATGCCTTGGGTTTGACCGTTTTGATGATAACCCACGACCTTGACAGTCTCTTCACAATCTGTGACCGCGTTGCGGTATTGGTTGACCGAAAGATTGCTGTGGCTGATAGTCTTGAAAATGTCTTGCAAAATCCTCATCCATGGATTCAAGAGTATTTTGGTGGACCTAGGTCACGGGCCGCACAATCAGCTGGAGGCAAAATCTAGATGGAAAGCAAGGCAAATTACGCTCTGATAGGAACGTTTGTCCTGATCGCTATGTTAGCGGCTGTTGCTTTCATTACGTGGATATCAAGCGCTCAGTTTGATCAGGAATATGACGAGTATGAAGTTGTATTTGTAGGACCGGTGAGGGGACTTTCACGCGGTAGCGAGGTTAGATATAACGGCTTGAATGTCGGTGAAGTTGTTGGACTAAGATGGGATGACGATGACAATAATACAGTTATTGCGAGAGTTCGCGTCGTTGATAACACACCAGTCTATATAGACAGCGAGGCACAACTCGAACCTCAAGGTCTAACCGGGCTAAATTATATTCAAGTTACCGCAGGCGTAAGCGGCGAGCTCTTTACCGGGCGCCAACCCTATCAAATTACGGGTAAAATGAGCCAGTTAGATACATTTCTTGATGGAGGAGAATCTATCATTTCAGGTGCGCAAGGTGCCCTGCAGCGTGTGAACACTGTTATGACAGCAGAAGCTATTGGTGATTTTCATGCCATTCTCGCAAATACACGAGAATTAACATATAATCTGAGAGATACGGATATTGACTCCGAACTTGTTGAGCGCGTTTTGATATCATTTGAAAAAGCTGCAAAGGACGTATCAGATGCGGCGATCGCCGTAGATGAAGCTGCTGTTGATTTCGAAACTCTCGTACAAGATGACGTTAGCCCATTAATACCGCGAATTAGAAAGTCCTTGGATAATGTGGATGTGATGCTTGCCAGTTTTACAGACTTTGCGGAGGGCGGGGAACATCTGACAACCGATGCTAGAGATGCGATTAATCGTCTGTCTAATTCGGGTTTGACCGATCTTGAGGAAACTGCGGACGGATTGAGACGTCTTATTTTATCGCTCAATGAACTGGCGGATCAACTTGACCGAAGCCCGATAGCCTTTATTGCCGGTGAGGAATCAGAGGTCATGGAGCTTCCTCAATGATTAAGAAGTTAGCATTAGTGACGGGTGCGGTCTCCCTCCTCTTTGGAGGGTGTTTATCTTCGATTATTCCCGAGCCTGCTCCAGCCGCTACGATTTACAGATTGTCTGTACCTGGTGAAGCAGTTCGTCCTAGCCCTGACGCAGTGGCTCTGAGATTAGATCGCCCGAGCGCTCCAAAATCACTGCTTGGTCAAAGTATCGTCGTATCACCTGATGGACAACGCCTCGCGTCTGCAAGCGGTGCTAAATGGTCCCAGAGCATACCCGCGCTTATTCAATATAGTTTTTATGATGTACTCAGTCGACGCCAAGCTATTGAGGCTATTTTACCGGCTTCCGGTGCGAGGTCTGAATATCGCGCTCATTTGACATTGAGAAATTTTGAAGCTCAGTTCGATCAAGGAGAATCTGCCGCGCCCTTGGCTATTGTTGAGTATACGGTAACCGTCGCTAAGTCCGCAACGCGGGACCTTATTGGGACAAGAACCATCAGGAAAACCGCTCGTGCAGCCGGTCCGAACGTCTCTTACATTGTTGATGCACAAAATCGGGCCAATCAGGATGCGCTCAATGATATTGCGGACTGGATCGAAAGTTTGGAAATTGACTCCTAGTTATGGATGGATGGCCGATACCTTTTCACCAAACTGTGGTGACATATTTGGCATTTGTCGCGATTATTCTTATTCGTTATTTTTTGATAGTCTGGCCTATTCATCACTTTTTATGGAAAAGACCTGCGGATAAGGTGAAAGCCAAACGTCTATCAAAGCGTGAACCAACATCCCAAACTATTCGGCATGAAATCATATTATCGACGATTTCGGCGTTTATCTATGCGCTGCCGTCCGCAATTGTTGTTGAAATGTGGAAAGCTGGTGGAACCGCGCTTTATTCGGGGGCGGTGAACGACGTCTCGGGGTGGGCCTATCTAATATTTTCAATGATAATCTATCTGATTGTTCAAGACACGCATTTTTACTGGACCCATCGGGTTATGCATCACCCCAAGTTTTTTTCATGGAGTCATGCAGGCCATCATAAATCAGTTCAACCTACACCATGGGCAAGCTTTTCTTTTGACCCTATCGAAGCTGTTAGCGCGGCGTGGGTGTTGCCAGTATTGGCGCTATTTTTACCGCTTCATGTTGGAGCGGCGCTCTTACTTTTGATGATCATGACTGTGAATGCTGTCTTTAATCATGCAGGGTGGGAGATATATCCACAAAAATGGCTTAAAGGTTGGTTTGGGAAAGTTATGATCACGGCGACCCATCATAATCAACACCATACAAGGTTTTCTGGAAATTACGGATTATACTTCCGTTTTTGGGATATTCTGATGGGAACAGATCGGGGAGGTATCGGCAATGAGAAAGTCAGAAAAATACGCTGAAATCGCGAAAGAAATAAGTGCTGTCATTGATGGTGAAACCTCCAATGTCGCCAGAATGGCGACTGCAGCTTGCCTTTTGCATCAGGCATTTGACTATTTTTTCTGGACGGGTTTTTATATTGTTGATCCCGATAAAACTAATGAGCTCGTTATAGGTCCCTACCAAGGTACGTTGGGGTGTTTGCGAATACCTTTTGCGAAGGGTGTATGCGGGACATGTGCCGTCGAAAATAAAACGATAGTTGTCGAGGATGTGCATGAGTTTCCGGGACATATTGCGTGCGATAGTCGATCAAACTCGGAAATTGTTGTTCCGGTTTATAATAATAACCAAGAATTATTTGCAGTTTTGGATGTGGATTCGAGTGAATTAGCGGCGTTTGATGATGATGATAAAGCTGGGCTGGAAACGATTTGCGCCAATTTAATTATCTAAACCTCAATTGACAGGTGCTATTTCCCGCGAGGCTTTTTTGGGTTGCTCCCAATCTTTCTCAATAACATCGAGACATTGTATGGCAGATTTTGCAGAATAAATATCTTCCATTATCCACTCGGGTGAAAACTTAGACTTTATTGTATGACGTATAAGCTCCATGAAAGGTTCCCAGTAATTGTCGTTAGCTAGAAAAACGATGGGTTTTTGATGTAGCTGTAAACGTTTCCAGCTCATCATTTCAGTGACTTCTTCAAGCGTTCCAATGCCTCCTGGTAAAATGATAAAAGCGTCGGAGGCATCAAACATTGCCATTTTCCTTTCATGCATGTTACCCACGACTTTTGTCTCAACGGCGTTGAAAACCCGTTCTGTACTTATCAAAAATTCAGGAATTACACCTAATACATGGCCACCATTTTCAAGAACGGCTTTTGCCATGGCGCCCATTAAGCCGGTTCCGCCGCCTCCATATACAAGGCGGTGATTACGAGCTGCTATTTCTTGACCTGTTTGAGTCGCTAAATCAACAAAACCCGAATGATTACCCGGACTAGATCCACAGAAAACGCCAATTGATTTTGTTGAGGCCATAATAATCAGTTTTAACTTGTCTTGAATTAGCCTTCTTCTATGGTTATGCTTCAATATGGTAAAGTAGGATTTCGATGAAAAAGCGACTATTGACCATGCTCGTAACGGGCTTGGCTCTTGCGTTGAGCATGATTGTGGCCGTTCAGTTCTTTCAAGGTCTGGGTAATGTTGAAAATGCTCAACCTATCAATGAACAGACATCTCGACAGCAGGATATTAATCAGACCGTTACACCTGTTATTTTTCAATCCATGTCTGAGCAAAATGACACATTCTTTGTTTCAGGGACAAGTGGGCCTGACGCTAACATTGGCCTATATCATGGAACTCAAAAGCTTGCGGAGGTTCAGGCTGATAAAGATGGGTTTTGGGAAACGTCAATCGCCGTTGCAGCTGATAAATATCTAAAGATAGATTTGTCAGTTGATGTCGAAGATGGAGCAAAAATTCGCTCAGATGAAACCTTGTATCGTATACCATCTCCCGTCGATATTTCCCAAGAGAACCAGTTGGCGAGCCCGTCCCTTATTATTGTTACGGCTCCAGGAGGGCCGACCAGGATTATACAGTCACCATTTCGCGGGTTGCCCACGGCAGACGGATTAACAGTTGGGGCTGTTGATTATGATAAAAGTGGAGGCGTTATTTTTTCGGGGAGTGCGGCCTTAGAGGGCAATGTTCGAATTTATGCGAATGATAAGTTTATTGGCGAAAGTCAGATTGGCCCTGATGGTCGCTGGTTTCTCATAGCGGCAGAGACACTTCCTTTGGGCAGTTATGATTTGGAAGCGGAGTTGATTGTCAATAATTCTATCAATTCGGAACTTTCAATTCCTTTTGAAAGGTTAAAGGACGCAGAGGGTTTTGAGATGTTAGAGGAGAGCCTTTACGTTAAATATTTACCTTTTGGTTGGCAGGTCGCACGCTCTCTTCTTGGAGGCGGATTACAATTTACGGTTATCTTAGCTCCATTAGAAGCAGATGCATTGATAGTTGATAACTAGCTTTCAGTAGTTCGCGGTCCTTGAGGCGTTTCAGACTTAAATTTTTCACCAACTGATTTGAGCCGCCTGGCTAGCACTGTTGGAGCCGCCAATAAGACGGGTGTAACGAGCAAGGTTAAAACGGTTGCGAAAGTAAGCCCTGTTACCAACACGTAAGAAATAGGGGCCCAAATTGCCGAAGTCGAAGTTCCTCGCGTTGTAAATTGACCGCTAAAAATATCAGCCTGCCACGCTAATACAAGAGGCATTAAGCCGACGACTGTTGTGGCAGTTGTTAATAGGACGGGACGCAATCTTTGGGCGGCCGTTCTAAGAGCCGCATCTTCGGAATCATATCCGTTTTCTAGCAATCTTTGATAAGTATCGATTAGAACAATGTTATTGTTCACGACAATGCCCATCAAAGCGATGAGACCGGTCATCGTTAAAATGATAGATACATACGGATATAATGCTAAAGCTAGTAAAACTCCAAATATAGACGTTATCACGGCAGAGAGCGTTAAAAACACGTGATAAAAACTGTTGAATTGTAAAAGAAGAATAACGGACATCATAAATAATATTGCGACAAATGCCGCTTGCCCGAAGGCTGTCGCTTCTGAATTTTCTTCTGATTGACCTAAAAATTTAAATGACACGCCGTCTGGAAGATTAGCTTCCTCAACAAGCCATTCTCTTAATTCGTCAACCTGAATATTCGTGGCATATCCATCTTGGGAATTAGCTTTGACAATGTAAACTATCTGTTGATCGCGTCGGGTTATTTTGTCCTGGCGCGTTTTAGCGGTGCGTTTAACAACAGAAGATAAGGGGACGGCTCCATTAGGAGTTAAAACACGCATTGTATCAAGTAAGCTTAGGTCGCGTTTTGATTTTGGATATCGTATGCGAATGTCAACTTCTTCATCCGCATCAGATGGGCGATATTCTGCGACCAGCGCGCCTTCAGTCGCAAATTGTAGACTGGCGCCAATCGTTGAAACGTCAAGTCCTAACCTTCCGGCTTCTTCACGGTCTATTTGCAATTCCCACTCGACACCAGGCAAAGGAAGTGTGTCGTCGACCTGAAACAATCCTTCAACGGTTTCCATCCTACGGCGGACCATTTTGGCCGCTTTTTGGGCGGTTATTACATCATCAGACGATATTTGAACTTCGATATCTTTGCCAACAGGTGGTCCTTGGCTAATAGCTTTTATTTCGGTTCGAATACCGGGCATATCCGCAATTGCGACCCTAAGGTCTTCCATAACATCTAACACACGTGATTTGCGTTGGTTAAATGGAGTCAGTTCTATATAGGTTGTCACGACTGTATCAGACGGGACATCTGTGGGTCCATCGAAAGAAGGCCCGTCTCCAGACGTCCCACCAGTGACGGTATAGACGGCTTTAATGTCATTAACGTCTTTTATCCTGTCTTCGATTGTCAATGCAATCTCAAGGTCTTTTCTTGGATTCGTGTTTCCACGTGATTGCGCCAGAATAAATAGCTGATCGGTTGGCTCTTGAATGAAAAACTCAACCGGTTTTGCCGGTGGTCCTTGCATGCTTGATGTAAAGACTATCACGGTGCTAAAACATAATAGTATGGTTCCAAGCACCACCGCAATAGGGCGCTTAATAAGAAGGTTTATCGTCTTAATATATATTCCTGTTGCGCCTTTGATAGATAGAGGGTTGCCTTCTTGACCCGATAGAGCTTTGAGCGTTTCACTTGGCTTATTGAATGTCTTTGGTCCAATAAGAGTGCCCAATGTTGGCAAAAATATGAGCGCCATAACAAGAGATGCAGATAGAACATAAATCATCGTTAGCGGCATAAAAGACATAAACTGGCCAGGAATTGTGTTCCAGAATAGTAGCGGAATAAACGCTGCGAGCGTTGTTGCCGTAGAAGAAATGATTGGCCAAAACATTCTCTCGCCAGCAATTTTGAAAGCTTCTTTTCTGGACAATCCTTCCGCAAGTTTGCGATCGGCATATTCAACGATCACTATAGCGCTATCAACGAGAACACCCACGGACAGGATCATTCCGTACATGATCATCATATTCATCGAGATACCTTGCACAAATAAAAAGAAAATCGCGATTAAAAAACTCGCCGGTATTGCCCAGCCAATAAACAAAGCTGATCGTAAACCGAGCGCTGCTATACAAACAATAAATACTAAAATGACAGCATTGATAATTGACGAGAAAAGCGATGTTACCATTTCTCGGATGGTCTCAGATTTGTCTTGACTAAAAGCGACGTTGACGGTTTCTGGCCAATCTGGTTGAGCGATGATTTCCTGGACTCGCTCCCGGGTTTTATCAATTGTGGAGATGATGTTTTCACCACTACGTTTGGTTATCTCGATTGATACCGAGGGCTGACCATTGAATCTTGCGTAGGAAGTCGCATCTTTATAGCCACGCCTGACATTGGAAATATCTTTCATACGAATTATACTGCCATTGGCATTTGTACGTATCACCAAATCCGCAAGATCTTTTTGATTTTCAATAAGGCCCGGCAGCTTCACGCCAAACTTACCTGATTCAGTTTCTAAATTTCCCGCCGTAACAAGAGAGTTATTTCGGCTTATGGCTGCAGCAATTTCATTAAAAGTGACACCTAAGCTCTCCACTAAACCGGGATCCAGCTCAGCCTCAAGGACATCAAGTCTTTCACCCGTGATTTTGGCTTCAAGAATTTCAGGTATACCTTCAAGTTGTCGTTTTATTTGTTTGGCTCGACTTTGTAATTCGCGCTCGGGCGCGGGTCCGTAAAGATTCACAACAAAGATTGGAAAACTTGATGTATTGAGTTCCTCAACGAGAGGTTCTTGTGCTTCAGATGGAAACTCGGCGCGAGCCCGATCCACCTTTTCTAGGACATCGCTTAATGCAGTTTCTTGATCAAAAGACGGGCTAAACTCCAAGATCATATTGCCAACAGACGTTGCGGCAATGCCGTCCATTGTAACGATGCCATCTACGGACTTAAGCTCAGCTTCTAGTGGTCGTATTAAAAGCCGTTGACTATCTTCCGGCGAAACGCCCGGCAGAACCACACTGATATTGATAAACGGAACGGGGATATCCGGTTCCGCGTCGACAGGGATACGGGAAAGGGCAATCAATCCTCCCATAACGGCAAAGAGCATTATGCCAATGGTCATACGCCAATTGTCTATTGCGAAGCCAACAATTCCTTTCATGGGCTTCCTGGATTATCTGAATTTTTGACTTTCGCGCCAACCGCAACATAGTCTTGGCCTTGGGTAATAATCTGTATTTGGTCTGGAAGACCTGTAACCCAAGCGCCCTCTGATGTTTCATCTATCGTCTGTGTGATAGCAAAACGAACGACATTATCGTTATCGACATAACGTATGCCGAGTTCACCGAAGTTATTCAGAGAAAGTATAGAGGATGGAATGTTTATCGCTTTTACCATTCCGGTATTGATCTTAACAGTCGCACTCACTCCTGCTTTGAGGCTCTTATTTTTATTTGGAACAATGATTTCAGTCCTAAAGGTGCGTGTGGACGCATTAGCCCGAGAGTCGATGACTTTAATTTCGCCGTCAACTTTTTCGCCCGTTGCAAGGTCTATTATTGCTTTGTCACCGATATTTACCTTCTTCACCTGACTTTCGGTGAGTTCAATGACTATTAATAGCGGGTCGAGGTCTACGATGAGACCACAAGCCTGCCCTGGAGAAATATAGTCACCAATTTCCGCTAATTTTCGTTCAAAAATTCCGCCAAATGGGGCGCGAATATTTACGTTGTCGAGCTCTATTTCGGCTTGTTTCACCGATGCAACCGCACCGTCCAATGCGGCTTTCGCCGTCGCAGCTTGTGTTTCAGAGCTAAAGCCTTTCTGGACTAATGTCTCAGCGGCTTTATATTCAAGTTCGCGCGTTTTTAGCAACGCATTGGCTTGATCTAATACGGCTTGTCGCGCGTCAATATCTTGTTTGCAAATGACTTGCCCGGGAGACACCGTTTGTCCAACTTTGATTGGCAGAGAAACGACCAATCCTGCTGTTTTAGCTTTAACCGATACGTCTCTGTTTGCCTCACTACTTCCATATAGTTCCAAGCTGGACGGATATTCTCGCGAATTCCGCCATTCCGTGACGACGACGGGAAGTTGTTTTTCGTTCGTTGAACTGGATAACGGATTAGGTTTTGGCTTTAATACGTCTTGATTGCCAGAACGCAGGCCAAACCATACAATGATTAGCAATATTGCCGCTAAAGCTATCCATGTTGAGCGATTAATTTTCATGACTACAAATCAGGCTAATGCCGTTTTAGGCTAGTTTATAATTTAGGTTTACTCTACAAAATAGCAATGCGTAATTATGACCGTCAACGCATCACTTTTGAATGGTTGAGTGTATTAAATTAACATCTAATATAAATTGATGGATTCTTCTAACCTGCCTAGACCACTTGCACCTTTTAAACCACCATTTTGGTGTCGGCATCCAATGCTGCAAACTGTCATTGCTAGTCAGAAGTTTCGAAAATCTGGCGGTAGTGCGATGGAAGACTTAGCTACGCCAATAATATTTGATTGCGGTGATGGTATCCGCTTAAAGGGTAGTTACTCGCGCCATCCAAATAGCCAAGGTATATTCATATTTCTTCATGGCTGGGAAGGAAGCGAAAATTCCACATATGTTGTGTCGTCAAGTCGTTACCTATATAATTTAGGATATTCAATTTTCCGTCTGAATTTTCGAGATCACGGCGACACACATCATCTGAATGAAACAATTTTTCATGCCGTCCGATTGTCAGAAAATTATCAAGCTGTGAGGCAAGCGGCAAAGCTAGAGGCAGGCCCGTCTTATATCGTTGGATTTTCTCTCGGAGGTAACTTTGCCCTTAGGTTAAGTCGGCAACTGGCTGATTACCCGATTCCAAATTTAGAACATGTATTTTCTATCAGTCCTGTTATCGATCCGTGGGAAGCGAGTCCTTTAATCGATAAAAACCCACTTATCCGTCAATATTTTTTTAAAAAATGGACAACGTCATTGCGTAGGAAAGAAGCCGCTTTCCCAGATTTGTATGATTTTTCTGAATTGTTGGAGTGTAAGTTTATTATGGATATAACGGATAAGTTTTTACCAAAATATACTGAGTTTGAGGATAAGCAGACATATTTTACATCATACGCCATTAACCCCGCCGACCTCACGGATTGTAAAGTGGATATTTCCATTATAATGGCGAAGGATGACCCAATTGTACCATATTCCAGTCTCAATGAATTGGAGTTAAGTCCAAGCGTCAAAAAAATAATATGCGACTATGGTGGACATAACGGTTTTTTTAAAACATTACGTGGGCCGACTTGGTATGATGAATATATTCGCGAAATAGTGAGTAGGAAGATAAGTTAATATGCGGAGATGGTTTATGATATTTCTAAAAATGCTCGCAGTCTTAGTTGGGCTTGTAATTATTTTATTTTTCCTCCTAGGGTTAAAGTCTCAGAAGGGGGGCGCCCCCGGGTTAGTAGCTGGTAAGCTCGCGGAGTGTTCTTCCAAGCCAAATTGTGTATCCAGCGAACCCGGAACCCAACCTGAGAAGCAAGTGGCGGCTATTTCCGCCAGTATGTCTCTAATAAAGTCAGCTGTTATTGGAACAGGAGGAACTATTACGTCTGAGACTGATGATTATATATCTGCCACCTACATGTCCAAAATCTTTAAATTTGTGGATGATGTTGAAGTAAGATCGGAAAAGGATGGAACAGCTCATATCAGGTCAGCGTCTCGCGTCGGCTATTCTGATCGAGGTGCCAATTTAAAGCGCGTTGATGAAATCAAAAAAGCACTGAAATAATGAAATAAATAGTTTGTCAGTCTTGATAAATTTTCGGACTGTTCTATATAAAGAACGATTGTTTTTTATATAGACTGTTGATACAGGCAAAAAAATCCTATCTGAAGTATATCCATTTGTTGGGGAATAAACATGACGGTTGCCGCCGAGACTAAACCGAAAAACCCTAATGCACCCACATTAGAAAAGGTGCTCGAGGTTGAGCATTACACAGATCGCTTATTTTCTTTTTCCATAACGCGGCCACCAGCCTTTAGGTTCCGGTCGGGTGAGTTTGTCATGATTGGATTACATCCCGAGGGGGCAAAAAAACCTATCATGCGGGCTTATTCTATCGCTAGCCCTTCCTGGGATGATAAGTTGGAGTTTTATTCTATTAAAGTCCCAGATGGTCCACTTACATCTCACCTACAGAAAATTGAAAAAGGTGATAAAGTTTTCTTAGCTAAAAAGCCTGTGGGAACTTTAGTTTTAGACGCCCTGTTACCTGGAAAACGCCTTTATATGTTTTCGACAGGTACGGGTATTGCGCCTTTCGCGAGCCTGATAAGAGATCCCGAAACGTATGAACGCTACGAGAAGGTCATTCTCACACATACATGCCGTCAAAGGGCGGAATTGTCTTACGGTCTTAAGCTCACGGAGAGCCTGAAAGATGACCCATTAGTTGGTGAGATGATAGGCGACAAGCTTTTGCATGTGGCGAGTCTTACGCGCGAAGAATATCCTCTAAAAGGTCGCATTACTACCTTGCTTAAGACGGGGAAGTTATTTGAAAATGCCGGAACGCCGAAACTCAATCCAGAAGAAGACCGCGTCATGATCTGTGGCTCAATGGATATGATTAATGATACAAAAGCTATCGTAGAGACATTTGGTTTGAATGAGGGATCAAACTCTAATCCAGCTGAATTTGTGGTTGAGAAATCATTCGTTGGGTAGCTATTTCGGGCTAATTTCGCCCAAGGTAAGCAAAGCGAAACGAATGATTAATCCGCCGCGATCACGTATCAAATCATTATTAAAATTGTTTTTAGCGTAAATAAGCTCGACTAATGTGCAATCGTCCCGATATTCGAGCTTAAAATTCTGTCTTCGGGTTAAGTCTCTACCTAAATCATGCGTGGCTGTATATCCTACCGACCAATTATCTGTAATATTGAAATCCACACTTCCGGTTATTTCTTCCGCAGGGGCGTTTGGATCGGTAAGTAAATCCTGAGTAGCACTATCTATTTTATAATACCGAAATTTTGTTGATAACCAATCGTTCTTGTATGATAGACTGCTGTCTAAACGCCTAAACTTATTTGTGTTATCGTCAAATCTTAGGCGAGTATTAACGCTAAGCGCACGGTCTATATCAAGATTAAACAATCCAATCCAATCTGAATTATTTCCGCTTAAACCCGTTGTATTTTCGAAGTCGTCTTCAAATCCGCTTGCGACGGATTTACCTGCGAAAATAGAGAAACTGTTATCGTCCCATAAGGCCGAAACAGATCCACCTAAATCAGCACGAAAACCCTCTTGCCAGAAATCAAATCCTGTTGATTTATTAGGAGACCAAAAAAGCGCTTGATCCAAATCAATATCCAAGCTGTCTTGTAATAAGGTAAGTTCTGAACCGTTTTGATTTTGAATGGTGAAATTTTCAACTTTGCCATCCCCAAAGTTTTGGGTGATAAGAGCTCTCGGTTCGACTATAAAATTGACGTTATCTCCTGAATTTATAAACGGCCATCGTAAATCTACACCGGCCTGACCAAGCGTTCTGCTAAAGTTGACATCAGAAAAAATGTCTTGAGATAAGGCGTCATCACTATTTTCAGGTTCAATATTAAAGTGATCAAATCGGACCTCACCAAATGGTTTTATCTCTACGCCCCCTGGGGCAATAATAGTTTTATTCCACTCAGCGCCAGCAGTTCCTCTCAAATAGTTAGTGCCTACTTGGCGGGTCAGCATTGTAAAATCACCAAAAACATTCAATCGCCCGGAAAATATCGGATCTGAAACAAATTTATTTAGTTCAATTTTTGGAGCAATGATTGGTAAAGTATCGTCATTTTCACTGTTAATGTTAAAAGTTTCGCCATTTACATTTTGACGAATGGTCGTTCGTAAACTCTGGAAGCCATAGGCACTAGTAGCAAACCGAAAATTATCATTTTGGCCGACGGTAAAAAATTGGCTTACTAAACGTCGGGCATCAGATTCATACAGCCCAAACTTCGCTGGCTTTTCATCAAGATTATATCGGTCAAGATAGAGATCGTCAGAAGCAAATTGTCCGCCAAAACCCCATTGCCAGTCTTCATTAATATCGAAAAGACCTGTTGCGAACGTGTGCGACCTTAATTTATCTCGATCCAATGGCGCAAGATCCGGACTGTTAAAAAGAGATGGGTCGGCAAATGCGTTTCCGTCATTGTCGAACCACCGATCATAGGCAAGACTGCTGTTAATGTTGATCTCGCCAGAATAAAATTTTCGACGAAGATCCACGCCAACAATTGGGTTGACCTGTGTAAAAATATGCGGGGTTAGTGTAAGGTCCGTATATGGATCAATGGCGATGAAATAGGGGAGCCTCGCATTAGGTCCCTTACTTGAGTTAATTCCAAAAAATGGGTTTAAAAATCCGGTTGCTCTAGCTTGAGTGGTGTCAGGGTGAGCTAGAAATGGCAGATAGAAAAATGGCACCCCCAACGCCTCCAGGAAAACATCATTATATCTTATCAAGTTTTTATCAGGTACTTGGCTAACTTTTCTCGCTTTTAGCTGCCATGTTGGTTTGGGGTTGTCAGCACAGACCTTGCACGCCGTATAATAAGCATTGTATAACTCTATGCCTCCCCCAGCCCGGCGAGTAGCTAGCGTAGCTCCGGTAACGCCACCATTTTCAAAACGAGACGTAAAGTTCGCAGCTGTACCAGCCTCAAGTTCGTTAGAGAGCTCTAACTTATCGGCATATTGCGTAGATCCATTTGAATCGATCAAAGCCACATTGCCGGTTGCAATAACTTGGCCTGTCGCAAGATTGTAGACAACGCTATCGGCACGTAGCGTTCTATCTTGGTAACGTCCTTCGACTTCGCCTTGAGCCGTGATTATATTTGTACCTTCGCTTTCACTGCTGATTAGCTCATCAGCTTCAAGATATATAATATCAGGGTCTCTGTAAGGGCTGTCTGCTGCCAAATTTAAAGGTCTGCTGGAATCCTCAGAGCCTGAACTGCGAATAATTTGAGATGACGCGTCTAATGCCGGTGTTATAGCGGCACCTAACAGAAGAGTGGAAACTATGTGTCTGAATTTTGCCAATGTTGTCCACCTTCACAACTTTTTGTTATGATTCGTACATAGCTAAAGCGACACATGTCGTCCATTAATAATGAATGTGATTTTGGAAAATTAGCATGAAAAATTTGAAAGAAATCATATCCCGTTAAAATTGGAAAGGATTATGAATTTAATTCGTGATCTTAATTCAAAAGTTTATTAGGTAAGCTTGTCGCCAGTTCCGGAAAAAAACAGACCATAAGTATAACGATAATTTGAATCCCGATAAAGGGTATAACGCCTCTGTATAGGGCTGGCGTTGTGACTTCCGGTGGAGCGACGCCTCTGAGATAGAATAGTGCGAAACCAAAAGGTGGCGTGAGGAAGCTTGTTTGTAAGTTTAATGCCATGAGAATTCCGAGCCAAATTGGATCCATACCTGCCGCCAGCAATGTTGGTGCTACTAGTGGAACCACAACAAACGTAATTTCTATAAAATCTAGAAAAAATCCCAAGACAAACATCACAAGCATGACGAGGGCTAAGGCTCCCCATTTACCGCCCGGAGCAGCTTCTAAAAAACGGCCAACAAGCTCATCGCCACCAAACCCGCGAAAGACGAGACTAAATATGGTGGCTCCGATCAAGATAACAAAAACCATGCAGGTTATATGCATTGTGGTTCTCGATACGGCACCTAATTGTCCAGACTTCATCAGAGATTTCATAGAGCAAGCTATGCCCAATATTGCTAATCCGGAAAAGAGCAGCGCAATGGTTACAAAGAAACGCTCATTTGTGGTCCAGCTATCCTGGTTAAAGCGCATATCTACGCCGGTAAGATCAATAATAATTAGAGAAAATAGTGCGGCCGCTGATATAGCCGATGCTTTACGTGCAAAACCAGACTTCAACGTTTTGTATGTCGCTAATAAAATAGCGCCTAAAGCCCCTAATGCCGCGCCGCGCGTTGGTGTAGCATAGCCGGATAAGATTGATCCCAATACGGCGATTATCAACAAAATGGGTGGTAAGGTTGATAAAAGTGTTTTGCGAATAAACAGCCATGGCGACACATTCTCAGGCCAGTTTTGAGCGGGTGCCATGGATGGTTTGAGGTAAGCTGTTATCGCGATATAAAGAGCGTATAACCCAACGAGAATTAGACCTGGATATAGGGCGCCAGCGAATAAGTCGCCAACGGAGACCACTCCCGTGGCATCTAAGCCATGGCTTCTAATGGCTTCTTGGTAGGCGTTGGACATTTGATCGCCCAAAATCACAAGAACAATCGACGGCGGAATAATTTGACCCAATGTTCCTGATGCGGCAATAGCTCCCGAGGCGAGAGAAGGTGCATATTTTCGTTTCAGCATGGTCGGCAGCGATAGTAATCCCATCGTGACGACCGTTGCGCCAACTATCCCGGTTGATGCAGCCAAAAGGGCTCCAACAAAGACCACCGAAATGCCAAGGCCGCCTTTGAGTGGGCCGAATAAATCTCCCATATTCTCTAGGAGGGCTTCTGCTATCCGGGATTTTTCGAGCATAACCCCCATGAAAACAAAAAGTGGAACCGCGATAAGAATTTCACGCGTCACAAGTGGGTAAATTCGTCCAGGTAGGGACAGAAGAAACTCAGGATCAAAATTTCCTGTCGCAACACCGAAGGCGGCGAAGATCAAAGACACGCCGCCTAAGGTCATTGCTACATTATATCCCGCCATCAGCCCAAAACAGGCGATGCCAAACATAGCGAGTGAGAGAATTTCAGCCAATGTCATTGCGACGGCTCGGTATCGTGAAATAGAGGCGGGGTGTATGGTGGTCGTGTTGGGCGTTGATCAGATACCAATAGCAAAATAGATCGCAGAGCTATTGATAGGCCTTGCAGTAACATAAGAATAGAAAATGCAGGTATCAGTGTTTTAAGAAGAAATTCGCCTCGAATACCATCTGACTCCGCGGACCCTTCAAAAATCATCCATGCAAAGGTTGTAAAAGATTGCGAGTTCCAAAGAATGATCAAACATACGGGTGCTAAGAGAAGATAAAACCCGATGAGATCGACCATGGCTCTAGACGATGGTGACATTTGGGAATGAAAGATATCTACTCTGACATGTTGTCCAGCCAATAAGGTGGCTCCGGCCCCGAGAAGTATGGCTGTTGCATGTAAATATTCGGCACTTTCGAACAATTTTGTCCAAGACAATCCGAAAATGGATAGGGCAAAAACACTAAATGCGACAGATAAAACAAGTAGAGGTAAAGCCCATTTTGCGACTTCACCAAGTAAAAAATTGAGGCCATCGACTGTTCGAATAATCGCGTCGCAAATATCTTTGAGGGTTTTCGACTTCGGAAATAGGGCAAGTATAATTGGAAGAAGCAATATCGGGAAGAATGCCCAACCGATATATTGAATAATCACGCTGATTTGGGTGAGTGTATCTGGCCAATTTAGCATAAGCACCTTAGTCGCCTAAAGCGGTTTGGCGTGCTGCAATATAACGACCATCACTCATTTCAGTCCAATGGCGATACTGATCTCGAGCTTTGCGGTAACTCTCGAAAATTTTCTGGGTTGTTGAATCTGAAGTTCCAAATTCTTCGACAACCTCTTCACTGACTTTGCCAATGCCTGTCATAATCTCATTGGAAAAGAACCGCGGATTTATTCCGTGATTGTTTTTCAGGATATCCAATGCTTTCGCATTTTCATACGTATATTCACCAAGGCTGCTATTGTTCGCTGCCTTACACGCATACTCTATCAAGGCTTTGTCAGGTGAAGATAATCTATTCCAAACATCGAGATTGATACCAAGTGACAAGGCGGCGCCAGGTTCGTGAAAGCCTGGGGCGTAATAATAGGGAGCTTCTCTGTAAAATCCCAAAGCATAGTCATTCCAAGGCCCGACCCATTCAGTTGCATCGATAGATCCCGATTGAAGCGCTTGATAAATTTCTCCACCGGCTAATCTCACGGCCGCACCACCGAGCCTGCGGATGACTTCGCCTCCTAGGCCGGGCATACGCATTTTAAGACCTTTAAAATCCTCGAGGGAATGCATTTCCTTTTTGAACCAGCCACCTGTTTGATGTCCGGTATTTCCGGCATGAAAGGGCTTAATCTTAAAGCGGGCCGATAAATCATCCCATAATGCCTGACCGCCACCAAACTCTACCCATCCCATGATTTCTGAGGCTGTCATTCCTAATGGTACGGCCGTAAAAAATGAAAATCCTTTTGACTTTCCTTGCCAATAATATTCTGCAGCATGATACATGTCGGCGGCGCCGTTGGAAACGGCGTCAAAACATTCCAATCCACCGACAAGTTCTCCTGCAGCAAAAACTTTAACTTCAATGCGGCCTTCACTCATCTCGTTGACGGCCTTGGCAAATCTCTTAGGCATTTCTCCGAGGCCTGGAAAATCCTTAGGCCAGCTAGTCGCGAGGCGAAATAGTTCGAGCCCTTTATTTATATTGGGTGAAGCAACGCTGCTTGATGCGCTTGAATTTGTCGACTCCCCTTTTTCGGATTTTCCTCCAAGAACGGCGGCTACGCTAGCACCCGTAGCTAAAGCGGCGCCCGCGGTAAGTATTTGACGGCGTTTCATTCAGAAATATCCCTTGTTTGCCAACCCTTTGAGCCTAAAACCTCATTTGGCTTAAAGCGTATTTTATAATCCATTTTTGGGCTGCCCTCTACCCAATAGCCGAGATAAAGGTAGGCTAGGTTCATATCTTGGGTTCTTCGAATGTGATCGAGGATCATAAAGTTACCAAGGCCACGAGACCTGAGTTCAGGGCTAAAGAAACTATATACCATGGATAGACCATCGGAGAGATAGTCAACCAACACGCAGGCTACGAGTTCACCATCGGGTAGGCGATATTCAACAATATCAGTCGCACAACTATGTTCCTCAGCCATCATCTCATATCTTAGAAAGTCCATATCAGACATGCCGCCTCCGGCATGACGACTTTGCAAGTAATTTTGAAGCAGTTCAAATTGTTCATGCGTAGCAATAGGTTCGCAAATTTCGCGAATAAGATCTTTGTTCTTATTGACAGTGCGGTTCATGGATGACGTTGGTTTAAACGCCGATGCTATCACGCGTAATGATCGACACTCACGACATGTTTCACAAGCGGGGCGGTAGAGTACATTTTGCGAGCGTCTAAAACCGGAATGTGTCAGATAGTCATTCAATCCCAAGCCTTGAAACGCGTCAAGTTGAGTAAATATTTTACGCTCCATTCGCCCGGGAAGGTAAGGGCAGGGTGTCGGCAGTGTAAGATAAAACTGCAATTTTTGTGGATTGAATGGACGTGTCATATCTACACCATATCAGATTTTTAGCCTCATAAATTATAAAATAAAGGCATAATTACACAGAATGACAACCAGATCAGTATAATAAGGGGACCACCAAATTTAGCAAAATCGGAAAATTTGTATCGCCCCGGCCCCATAACCAGCAAATTTGTCTGGTAGGCTATAGGGGTTGCAAAGCAGCAATTCGCCGCAAAGATAACGGTTAAAACAAGAACGATCGGGTCTATCCCTGATTGTTCAGATATTGACAAGGCGATCGGAGCAAAAAGCAGGGCTGTTGCGCTGTTAGAAATCAAATTCGTTGTCACTGCGATAATCAGAAATATTGCGGATAAAAGAGCAAGATTACCAAAAGGTGCAAATGTATCCACGGTTTGATGCGCTAGATAAGCAGCGGCTCCGGTTTTTTCTAGGGCAAGCCCCATCGCAAACGCGGCGCCGATAAGTAGAAAAATCCTCATATCTAGAGCCCGGACGGCTTGGCGTATGTTTAAACAGCCAGTTGCGATCATACCCAGAGCACCGGATAGGGCCGCGATTTCTATAGGGACAATACCTGTTGCGGCCGCAACTATCGTTAATCCGAAAATTATTCGCGCCCAAAGAGACTTTCGAATATCGGGAAGCTCAGAAGTTGACCAATCAAGTAGCAATAAGTCTCTATTGTGGCGCAAGGCGCTCATATTCGCTTCATAGCCAAACAGCAAAAGTACGTCACCAGACTCAAGGCGTATATCCAGCATACGTGTTCGTATCATTGTAGAACGGCGTTGAATGCCCAAAACAAGGCAGCCTGTTTGTCGGCGAAATCCAATTTGTTCGATGTTTCGCCCAATCATTCGAGAGCCTGGAGCAATAACAGCTTCGCTGATCATTATTGTGTCAGACGGTGGAGGAGCCTTACTTTCATCATGAAAGCCAGCGATATTGAGCATGCCTTCCAGGTATCGTGAATCCGATGACAAAAGAGCAGATAATGAGCGACGCGTTGTTGAAATGATTATGATATCTTCTGGTTGAAGCGCTTGATCAAATGGCGGAAGGAGGCTCTCGTCGCCTCGTTGTATAAGTCGAACTGTTGCGTTTTTTAATTTGGGGTAAAAACCGGCTTTAGGTTTAGCTCCATTAAGTGGATGATTACCTGTTACTCTGATCTGGGCGATATATTGCCGACCTTCTTCGCTGACTTCGGCTTCAAGGTTATTGCGCTTAGGTAATAGAATTGGTGCAAAAATAATGATGTAAACAGCACCAATGAAGGCCAGCGTAATACCTGCGCCAAATTGGGTAAAAAACGCCAACGATTCATTTGTCAAACGGTAATAGACATCATTGACGAGTAGATTGGTCGACGACCCGATTAATGTCGTCATGCCAGCTAATATACAGATGAAGCTGAGCGGCATCATATAGCGTGAGGCGGAGTCTCGAAGCCTAGACGCCATAGCTGTTAAAACGGGGATAAACATAACCACCACTGGGGTGTTGTTCATGAACATGGATACGCCAAATGCGATCCCGAAAACGATAGCAAGCGTGCGTCTCGGTTGTTTGTCCAGGCGGTTGTTGATTCTCATAATTGGACCTTCGAGGGCCCCGGTATGAAACATCCCTTGGCCGACCACTAATAAGGCCATGATCGTGAGAAGCGCGGGTGCTGCAAATCCCGATAATAGAGTTTTACTATCTAAACCCTGCTGATCCATTCCAAAAAAGTGGAAAAAAACCAACAAGGTAACGATGATGCCAACCGAAATTGCCTCGATTGAAAACTGCTCACGAAAGTAAAGAAATACAGAAATGGCGACTATGAGCATAGTTGCCCACATTTGCCATGTCGCTGTAACCATTGTGACGTCCACAAACTTCCCCTTACTTTACATTTTTGCTAACATGCGTATCGGGTAAATAATAGAATAAAAACAGATATTTTGTGGAAGGTCTTATTATGTCGAGAATTGCGTTTTTAGGGTTAGGTGTGATGGGTTATCCAATGGCCGGACACCTTGTAAATTCCGGGCACCAAGTAAGTGTTTGGAACCGCAGTCCCGAAAAATCTAAAGCTTGGGGAGAGCAGCATAAAGGAAGACGGGCTGACACTATTGCAGACGCTGTCAAGGATGTCGAAATGGTTATGCTATGTGTGGGCGAAGATAAAGATGTCTATGCGGTTGTTGAACCTGTTTTGGGTGCGATGCCCTCAGGCGGTGTCATTGTAGATCACACAACGGCCTCTAGTGAATGTGCCAAGCGATGCCATGATATGTCTGCAGCAATAGGTATTGACTTTATCGATGCACCAATTTCCGGGGGTGAAGCGGGTGCCGTTAACGGGCAGCTAACCATTATGTGTGGTGGTGAGACGTCCGCCTATGAGCGCGCGAAACCTGTTATGGATGCTTATGCGAAAGCAACAAAGCTTATGGGGCCCTCGGGTGCGGGACAATTAACCAAAATGGTCAATCAGATTTGTATTGCTGGAATTCTACAGGGGCTATCTGAGGGGGTCCATTTCGCTCAAAAAGCGGGTCTTGACGTCGACGAAGTTGTTAAAGCCATTGGTAAAGGAGCTGCGCAGAGTTGGCAGATGGATAATCGGGCTTCAACTATGGCTCAGGATGAATTTGAATTTGGTTTTGCCGTTGATTGGATGCGCAAAGACCTTGGAATTGCCTTAAAGACCGCCGAACACGTTGGAGCCGATTTAACGTTGGCGAAGCAAGTTGATGGATATTATAGCGACGTGCAGGAAATGGGCGGAGGGCGTTGGGATACGAGTAGCTTGCTTAAGAGGTTAACCTAATCCGCCAACCATTCAGCAACACGCGGAGCAAAATAATTTAATATTCCATCGCAACCTGCGCGTTTGAAGCTCATTAGGCTCTCTAAGATGACCGATTTTTCGTCAAGCCATCCATTTTGAGAGGCTGCCATTAGCATCGCATATTCACCGCTGACTTGATAAGCAAAAGTCGGAATGGAAAATTCCGACTTAACTCGCCTGATTATATCAAGATAAGGCATCCCAGGTTTAACCATGACCATGTCTGCTCCTTCTTCGATGTCCATCGCGACCTCCCGTAAGGCTTCGTCACTATTTGCGGGATTCATTTGATAGGTTCGTTTGTCGCCGGTCAGGGTCAAAGCCGTCCCAACCGCGTCACGATAAGGTCCGTAAAAGGATGACGCATATTTTGCGGCATAAGACATGATCATTACATCTTGATATCCGGCCGTATCAAGACTGGTTCGGATGGCACCAACACGCCCGTCCATCATGTCAGACGGTGCAACTATATCTGCCCCCGCATCTGCCAAAACAATAGCGCTTTGCGCGAGAGCCTCGACCGTGGGGTCGTTAAGAATAACGCCATCTTCCAAAATGCCGTCATGACCATGATCAGTGTAAGGATCTAAGGCGACGTCAACAATAACACCAATATCAGGCACGGCTTGCTTTACGGCCCGTACGGCTTCTGGGATTAGACCTTCCGAATTAAACGCTTCGCTGCCGCCATTGTCTTTAAGGCTTGGATTAATATGTGGGAAAATCGCGAGAACCGGAATGCCGAGTTTTTGAGCACGTCTTGCTTCATCGACCAAGGTAGCAATACTAATCCGATCCACACCGGGCATGGACAGTACAGGATCGCGGGTTTTGTCTTGATCAGACACCACAATCGTCCATATCAAATCATCCACGGATAGATGATTTTCGCTGACTAAACGACGACTCCAATCAAATTGTCGTGTTCGACGAAGTCTTGAACTAGGGAATGAGGGCACGTTTGCTCCAAAAATCAACGATTTAAATGATTTATAAGTCTTATTTGTAAAAATATACAGACATAATGGTGCGGCGATAGTGCTATTTTAATTGACTAGGTTTTAGGTTATTCCTATCGCAGGATTCAAGATGACAGATAAATTTAGATCACAGTTTGAAAATGCGGTAAACGGCGTCCGTAATGAAGGTCGTTATCGTGTGTTTCAAGATATACGTCGCAAGCGTGGTGCTTTTCCCAAGGCAACTTGGTATAAAGATGATGTTAGTGAGCAGGAAATCACTGTCTGGTGCTCTAACGATTATCTCGGCATGGGACAAAATGAATGTGTGATTGAGGCTGTTAAATCTGCCGTCGACGCGACAGGGACGGGTTCCGGGGGTACGCGCAACATTTCAGGGACAACACATTATCATGTTCAGCTTGAAAAAGAATTGGCAGATTTGCATGACAAAGATGGCGCATTAGTCTTTACTTCTGGATATGTCGCCAATGAGGCGACTTTAAGCGTCATGAGTAAAATTCTACCGGGTTTAATTATTATCTCGGACGAGATGAATCATGCTTCGATGATTGCGGGTATTCGTAATGCTCGGTGTGAAAAGCATATCTTTAAACACAATGATGTTGTGGACTTAGAAGCCAAGCTTAAATCACTGCCTCTTGATGCTCCCAAACTCATCGCATTTGAAAGTGTCTATTCTATGGATGCCGATATAGCACCTATTAAAGAGATTTGTGACCTCGCGGATAAATATAACGCTCTCACATATATCGATGAAGTGCATGCCGTAGGTATGTATGGCGAACGTGGGGGCGGGGTGTGTGAAGAACGCGGGTTGATGGACCGTATAGATATTATTCAAGGTACGTTGGCAAAGGCTTATGGTATGATTGGCGGCTATATTGCAGCAGACAATGTTATTGTTGATGCCGTGCGCTCTATGGCCTCTGGGTTTATTTTTACGACATCTATTCCGCCAAGCACAGCCGCGGGCGCACTCAGAAGCGTTAAAATTCTAAAAATCACCCCTGACGTTAGAGTTAAGCAAAAAGAACGGGCCAATGAGCTCAAAAAGCGTTTCCGCGAGGTTGGTTATCCTTTCATTGATGGTGATACGCATATTGTTCCTCTTATGATTGGAGACCCAGTTAAGTGTAAAGCTATGTCTGATCGTCTCATTGAAGAGTTTGGGATTTACGTTCAGCCTATTAATTTCCCAACTGTACCGCGCGGGACGGAGCGACTTCGTTTTACCCCGGGACCTGTTCATTCAGATGTGATGATGGACGAATTGATGGCTGCGCTTGATATTGTTTGGGCGGAATATGGTCTTAAACGCGAAAAGGTCGCTTAATTCAGCGTTACTCTTGCCTTTTGCGGACTCGACGCTAATAAAAATTTTTAATTTTACTGTGAGAGTCGTCTAATGGCCGCCGTTAAAGATCAAGCCTCTGCCCATTTAAGTGATTATTTCACGTGTACCCTAAAAGACAGCGATCCCGAGCTATTTGCATCCATGCAGGCAGAGCTTGAGCGCCAACAACATGAAATCGAATTGATTGCCTCTGAGAACATTGTGTCTTCGGCCGTGCTGGAAGCGCAAGGTTCCGTTCTGACAAATAAATATGCCGAAGGCTATCCTGGAAAACGCTATTATGGCGGTTGCCAACATGTTGACGTAACTGAGCAATTAGCGATTGATCGGGCTTGCAAATTGTTCAGTTGTGAATTTGCGAATGTCCAGCCCAATTCAGGCTCACAAGCAAACCAAGGTGTCTTCTTCGCGCTCATTAAACCAGGTGATACAATATTAGGTATGGATTTAGCGTCTGGCGGACATTTAACCCATGGGGCTCCACCTAATCAGTCAGGAAAATGGTTTAATGCCATCACCTATGGTGTGACACGCGACACAAACCTTATTGATTATGATCAGGTTGAAGCACTTGCGATGGAGCATAAGCCAAAACTCATTATTTGCGGTGGTTCTGCCTATCCGCGCGTTATTGATTTTGTTCGTTTCCGTGAGATTGCGGACAAGGTCGGAGCTTACCTTCTTTGTGATATGGCGCATTTTGCAGGCTTGGTAGCCGGCGGCGCGCATCCATCTCCATTCCCACATGTTCATGTTGCCACAACGACAACACATAAAACTTTGCGCGGACCGCGTGGAGGCATGATCCTGACGAATGATGCCAAGCTTGCAAAGAAGTTTAACAGTTCCATTTTCCCGGGAATTCAGGGTGGGCCCCTTATGCATGTAATTGCAGGTAAAGCGGCCGCATTTGGCGAAGCTTTAAGGCCGGAATTCAAAGACTATGCCGCGCAAATTATTGAAAATTGCCGCGCTATGGCAGGAGCTCTTGTTGAAGCGGGCTACGCTGTCGTTTCTGGTGGTACGGATACGCACCTAGCGCTGATTGACCTGTCTCCTAAGGGGGTCAAAGGTAATGCGGCTGAAAAGGCTTTGGAACGCGCTTATATTACCTGCAACAAAAACGGAATTCCGTTTGATAAAGAGAAATTTACGGTAACCTCGGGTATTCGTGTTGGCGCACCCGCAGGCACGACACGCGGATTTGGACTGGCTGAGTTCCGCGAAGTTGGCTTGCTAATGGCTGAAGTCTTAGATGCTTTAGCAGAAAACCCAGAAGGAAATCCTGAGGTTGAAGCCTCTGTACGTGAACGTGTAAAAGCTCTTACGTCACGTTTCCCCATTTACGAGGGCTAATCCTCTCCATATAGTGCGATCATGCGTTGCCCATTTTGCAATAGTGAAGATACACAAGTCAAAGACAGCCGTCAGGCCGAAGAGGGTGCGACTGTAAGACGTCGACGCCTATGCGGTAATTGTGGGGGACGCTTCACAACATTTGAACGCGTCCAACTAAGAGAACTCACAGTGTTAAAAAAATCCGGGCGAAGAACACCTTTTGACCGGGATAAACTGGCGCGGTCTGTACAGATTGCTATGCAAAAACGTCCAATTGATCCCGAACGTGTCGAGCAAATGATAAATGGCGTGGTTCGCCAACTCGAGAGTAGCGGGAACGCGGAAGTTACGTCTGATCAAATTGGTGAACTGGTTATGGAAGGTTTAGCAGGTCTCGATAAAGTCGCCTATGTGAGATATGCCTCCGTTTATCGTGACTTTCGCGCAACTCAGGATTTTGAAAATTTCATTGAGGAAGAAAAACTCGCTGTAAAAAACGGTAATGGGAAAAGCGAAGAAGAATAGCTTTGAAACGCCCTAATATCACATTAAAACTGGCAACGTCTCTAGATGGAAAAATCGCTCTGGCTAATGGTCAATCTGAATGGATTACAGGCGAGAAATCTCGGGAAGCAGGCCGACGTTTGCGAGGCGAGCATGATGCCATTGCAATCGGCTCTAATACGGCCGTATTGGATAATCCGCAATTGACGACGCGTATTTCAGGGGCTCCAAACCCAATACGCGTGGTTTTTGATACACATCTTAGATTGTCACCCAAGTCCAACCTGGCTCAAAGCACCAAGCTGGCTCCTGTCTGGTTGTTCTGTCAATCCAAGGAAAGTGAACGGGCGGAGATTTTATCTTATCTGGGGGTCAAACTGTTTCCGGTCGCTTACGATAATGGTCTTGATATTCAAAACGCGCTCAAAATCCTCTTTCAGAATAATGTGCATTCGCTTTTAATCGAAGGAGGAGGAACACTCGCGGCAAGTTTTATAAAATTAGATGTGATCGACAATATAGAATGGTTTCGGGCACCTGTGATATTAGGCGGTGATGGACGCAATGCTATTGGTGATCTTGGTCTTGAAAGTCTGAATTTGGTTCATAAATTTAACCGTGTCAGTGTCTTTGAAATTGGTGAAGACATTTATGAAAAATATGAGCGTGTGAAATAATGTTTACAGGGATCATCACTGATATTGGAACTATACAATCTGTGACGCGTGGTACTGGCGGGGAATGGGGCGACACCCGTATGGAAATAGCGGCCTCTTATAATGCCGATAGTATCGATATAGGAGCCTCTATCTCTCATGCCGGGGCCTGTATGACAGTTATTGAAAAACAAAATACGGAATTCGGATGTATTTATGCTTTTGATGTGTCTGATGAAAGTCTATCAAAAACCACAATGGGTGATTGGGCCGAGGGTGAAAAAGTCAATCTTGAAAGGGCTTTAACTGGCAAAGATGAACTGGGTGGGCATCTTGTTGCAGGCCATGTAGATGGTGTGGGTACGCTTTTGTCGCGCAATGAAGTAGCCGGGTCGTTAAATTTGAGATTTCAAGCACCCGAAGACATGGCATTTGGAATTGCGCCAAAGGGCTCCATTACAATAGATGGGGTGTCTTTGACTGTGAATGTTGTTGAGGATGCTCAATTCGAGGTAAATATTATTCCTCATACGGCTTCTGTCACAACTCTTGGAAAGTTGAATATAAGTGATAAAGTAAATCTGGAAATAGATTTGATTGCAAGGTATGTCGCGCGTTATCTTGCTCACATGAAAGCTTAGAATGTCACAATCCAAACTTAATACAGCGTCCTTGCAGGAAGCCTATAACTTGGCAACGCCTGAAGAGATTATCGAAGACGCTCGTAATGGTCGTATGTATATTCTTGTCGATGCCGAAAACCGAGAAAATGAAGGCGATCTGATTATTCCTGCGCAGTTCGCAACACCTGATGCCATTAATTTTATGGCGAAATTTGGTCGAGGTTTGATTTGTCTAGCGATTGAGAATGCGCGCGCTAAAGCTCTTGGTCTTAGAAATATGTCTGCCGAAAATAGATCGCGCTTTGAGACCGCTTTCACACAATCTATCGAGGCGCGCGAAGGTGTGACAACTGGTATTAGCGCCGGAGATCGGTCTCATACCATCCAAGTCGCGATTGACCCAGAAAGCGTTCAGCAGGACATTGTTTCGCCGGGTCACATGTTTCCAATTATCGCTAAAGACGGCGGCGTCCTTGTGCGTACCGGGCATACGGAGGCATCTGTTGATATCTCTCGTATGGCGGGGCTTAATCCGTCAGCCGTGATTTGTGAGATTATGAATGATGACGGCACGATGGCACGTCTAGATGATCTCGTGAAGTTTGCCCAGTTCCACGGAATGAAAATTGGTACCATCGAAGATCTAGTCGCGTATCGCATGAAGAAAGACCATTTTGTTAAACATGTCGCATCTTCTAACTTTACGTCTCAGGACAATGACGAATTTCGAATTCATGTTTACCGCAATTTTCTCGATGGTTTGGAACATGTCGCTTTATCGAAGGGTGCAGCCACAGAGGGTGGCGAAAGCTTGGTCCGGGTTCATAAGGTGGATTTTGCCGGTGATATCTTACATGAAAAAAGCCCGCGTTCTGGCCTTATAAGAGACGCCTTGAGGCAGCTAGCGGATCATGATGGTCATTCCGTCCTTGTACTTATTCGTGAAGGGAGTATCGATACATTATTAGAGCGGCTTGGGGCTCATAAGCATGCCGGAGATCGCAAAGAACAAAATATACGCGAATATGGAGTAGGTGCGCAAATACTTGCTGATCAAGGCGTTTATAAAATGCGTCTTATTACCCATACGATGCCAAAGCTTATAGGACTAGAAGCTTATAATTTGGAACTTTCAGGGATTGTTCCGCCTATGCATTATGGGACTAAGTCGTGAAAATTCTCGTTATCGAAGCTCGGTTCTATGATAAAATATCAGACGCCTTACTTGAAGGCGCATTAGACGTCCTTCAAAATGCCCGTGCAGACATTACGAAAGTAACAGTCCCCGGGGCCTTGGAAGTTCCTCATGTTATCTCTTTTGCTGAAGCCGCCGACGTAAAGTATGACGGTTATGTTGCCTTGGGCTGTGTCATCCGCGGAGAAACAACTCATTATGATTATGTTTGCTCAGAATCCGCTCGAGCGATCATGGATCTTGCCGTAAATCAGCAGCTCGCTATTGGAAATGGCATCATTACTGTCGAAAACGAAGAGCAAGCTTGGGCAAGAGCAAGTAAAGATAAAAAAGACAAAGGCGGCTTTGCGGCGAATGCCGTTTTAAAAATGATAAAAATCCGCAAAGAATTGTCTGACTAAATGTCAGCAAACCCTAAATTGCGTCGGGCCGCCCGTCTTGCAGCTGTTCAAGCGCTTTATCAGATGGATGTTAGTGGGGATCCTTCCCAAAATGTCATTAGGCAATTTCTAAACCATCGCTTCGGGCATGCGGAAGAAGCAAATATGGTTGAGGTCGACGAAGAATTTTTCGAAAACATTGTGACAGGAGTAGTTAAGTTTCAGGACGACATAGACAAGCATATTATCGAAAATTTGTCAGAAAAATGGTCGTTAAAGCGTCTTGATAAAACGCTTCGAGCTTTATTGCGTTGCGGTAGCTATGAAGTTTTAAGACGTCCTGATATTCCGGCTCTTGTTGTTATAGATGAATATGTGAGTGTCTCATCCGAATTTTTTGCCAAGAAAGAAGCCGCTTTCATAAATGGAGCTCTCGATAAAATTGCCAAAAATATACGGGCTGCTGAATTTGGCGTGACCGCAGGCAATGGATGAGTTTGACTTTATAAAAAATCTGCTTGCTCCGCTGGCAGGTCCCGAGGGTCTAGAGCTTAAAGATGATGCAGCAATATATTCGCCACCCGCAGGCTTTGATCTTGTGCTGGCGACCGACACCATGGTGGAAGGCGTGCATTTTCCAAAAGGACGTTATGGCGGGGATGTCGCGGAAAGACTCTTAAGGGTCAATTTATCAGATATAGCCGCCAAAGCGGCGAGACCCGTCGGATATCTTCTAAACCTTTCATGGCCTAAGTCAGCAAGTAAGAGCCATTTCGCTGGATTCGTCGCTGGATTAAGGGACATTCAATCCGCTTTTGATTTTAAATTATTCGGTGGTGACACGACGGTAATCGATGGTCCGTTTGTTGTGAGCGCTACACTCCTAGGCCTAGCACCTAAAGGGAAAGTGGTTAAGCGTTCGAGTGCATTGTCTGGTCATGATGTATGGCTAACTGGTACGATTGGCGACGCTTGTCTTGGTCTAAAATATGTGATGGGACAAAGCGTCGGCCCTAATCCATCAGGAGAGGCATTATGGCATTGGGAAGAAGCTTATTTAAGACCTGAGCCTAGAATTTTACTAAGAAAACTTCTTCAAAATTATGCAACATCCTCGATAGATATTTCCGATGGACTGATTGCTGATCTCAATCATATCTGTAACGCCAGTATTGTTGGCATGAAAATTTTATTCGACAAAATACCTTTGTCAAAGCCTAGTCGAGATTGGATGCTCGCGCAAAATTCGAAAGAAAAAGCACTAAGAGAGCTTATCACTCATGGTGATGATTATGAGATAGCGTTTACGGCCAGTCCTGATGATCGCCAAAATATACTGGATGACGCTCAAAAACTCGGGTTAAGGGTCAGTCTGATCGGGGAATGCGTTGCTGGTAAAAGCGTGATTTTGATAAACTTAGATGGGGAGGCTATTAAACTAACCAAGACTGGTTATAGACACTTCTAGCCTCCGCCAGGCCCTCCCGGTCCGCCTGGAACGTCTTGTTGGCCACCGCCAATTCTGTCGGTCGGTATGCGACCGATGGTGCCAAAGATTTGCTCTAAAACTGAAAGTTCTCGTCCACGAGTTGGAGTCTTACGATCCACATAGTTGACATATTGGCCATCTTCGAGACCATATTCAGCTAATTTTGTAACCTGACCATCTTCATTGAATGAAATAGCTGTAATAGTTCTTTCCTCGAGCAATGGACGTAGATAGGCAAAACGTTGCCTCACCGAATTCATATAATACCAAGTATCGGCTTGTACGTCTTCGTCAAATGTGCCTCTTACAGATGGATTACCCAGTCTTGCTAGAACACTTGCCTTAGTATCATCTCCGATTTCGACTTCCTGCGGCTTTTCTTCCGTTGGAACATATCCATGGGTACGTAGGATAGGGTTGCAGGCGGACAAACTTAATGCCGCAGCTATGAAAATAAATTTTTTAATATAAGAACCTGTCATAGTCATTTTTGTTTGCAACTTGTTTATCAATTCCCTAGCCAAACCTGCAATGATAAACAAGCGCCTATCTGCATTATTACGAGTATGTAAAGATGAGAATTAAATCTATTTTTAAACGTCCCAAATCGCCCATTTCTGTTGAAGTTGATTTGTATCGTCATATTCTAAAACAGTCCAGATCTGTTGATTTTTATGGACCTGAAGCCGTCAATGATAGTTTTGAAGGTAGGCTCGATATGCTGACGTTGCATATGACACCTTTCATGAGGCGTCTCAAAGACTATGGGGCTGACGGAGATTTGTTTAAGCAAGCGATGTTTGACGCAATGGTCGATGATTTTGATACGGCATTGCGAGAGGAGGGATTTACGGATTCAGGTGTAAAGCGGCGAATTAAACCCTTTATCGCTTTATTTTACGAGCGATTGAAACTTTATGACATCGCAATCGACCAAAACGATAGTGGAAAAGGGCTGCAAGCGATCTTTGAATCCACCGAATGGTGTCAGGGTGATGATGATTTTAATTTTAATTTGTCCCAATATCTCATTGATCTATATAACGAATTATCAAATTATGAGCTTGCTGAAATAGCGGTTCGGGCATTTGACTTTCCTGATCTAAATAACATTAATCATGCATAGGTTTTTCGGACTGAATAGTTTATAGCACGGCACATGAAAGACGAGTTAGTAATATCCATCGACGCAATGGGAGGAGATAATGCTCCCAGGATTGTCATAGAAGGAATCGATTTTTTCCTGAAGAATATTGATCATGGGCAAAATATTTCTTTTTTACTACATGGTGACGAGGGATTGATATCAGAGTTTTTGCAAAAAACGTCTCACGCCAAATCCCAAACGCAAATTCAACATACAAGCAAAGCCATAGATATGGATGAGAAGCCATCTGCCGCGTTAAGACGTGGGAAGGGTAGTTCGCTTTGGAATACAATTGAGTCGGTAAAGTCAGGAGACGCAAAAATTGCTGTTTCTGCGGGTAATACAGGTGGTCTTATGGCAATCTCTAAGGTGAGATTGCGGATGATGCCCGGTGTTCAACGACCTGCATTAGCCGCGCAATGGCCTAATCCTAATGGCGCGAGTGTTGTTCTAGATGTCGGGGCCAATGTAGACTGTGATGCCGCGCAATTGACAGAGTTTGCGGTTATGGGTGAAGCATTTTACAGAGCCGTGTTTAATAAGCAAAGACCGAGTGTCGGCCTTTTAAATGTCGGGGTGGAAGAAGGTAAGGGCAATGCGGTTGTTAACGCCGCTCATGACAGGCTCAATGAAAGTAAGCTCGGGTTAAATTATATTGGATATGTTGAAGGTAATGATATTTCCATGGGGGGCGCCGACGTCATTGTGACCGATGGGTTTAGTGGAAACATTGCTCTTAAAGCGTCAGAGGGAACGGCTAAGCTTGTACAAAGTTATCTCCGAATGGCATTAAAAACGGGGCTATGGTCGAAATTTACGACGGCGTTAAATTCGATTTCCTTCGCACGTCTCAAGAAGAAAATAGATCCTAGGAACGTAAATGGTGCTGTCCTGCTTGGTTTGAATGGACTGGTTATAAAAAGCCATGGGGGGACCGATGCGATAGGCTACGCTAATGCGTTGAAAGTAGCCGTAAGTCTTGCCCAAGGGGATTTTCTTAGCGAAATTGATAGAACCCTTACAGCTCTTCATGATGAAGACGCAGATATTGGATTTGTTTCATGAACGAATTACGATCTGTTGTAGAGGGGGTAGGGCACTATCTGCCTCAGCGCATTCTTACTAATGAAGAGCTCTCAAAAACTGTTGAAACATCTGATGAATGGATAAGGGAACGCACAGGTATTTCTCAAAGACATATTGCGGCTGAGGGTGAATATACGTCTGATTTGGGAGTAGCTGCTGCTAAAGAAGCAATAAAAAATGCAGGCATGACGTCTGAAGATATCGATTTAATTGTTCTAGCGACGACCACTCCTGATTATACATTCCCGTCAACAGCCACCATAATTCAGGAAAAATTAGGTATCCAACATGGAGCAGCCTTTGATATTCAAGCTGTATGTAGTGGTTTCATTTATGCTCTCAACGTGGCTGACGCGCTTTTGAAAACGGGAGGGGCAAAAAACGCCCTCGTGATTGGTGCAGAGACTTTTTCAAGAATACTTGATTGGAATGATCGAACAACTTGTGTCCTATTTGGTGATGGGGCAGGTGCAGTCGTATTATCCGCCAAGACGGATGAAAAGGATCGTGGAATCCTTAACAGCTTTATTCGGTCTAATGGAAAGCACTGTGATTTGCTTTATGTCGATGGAGGGCCATCTCGTACGCAAACTGTGGGACATGTGCGTATGGTTGGAAATCAAGTTTTTAAACATGCTGTCAAAGATATATCTTCAGCGATGAAACAATGTGCTGAAAACGCCGGCGTTGATATCGCGGAAATTGATTGGTTTGTTCCTCATCAAGCTAATCAACGTATTTTAAATGGTGTTGCCCGGAAATTAGGTTTGGACTCGGAGCAAGTGGTCTCAACTGTAGCTAAACATGCGAATACCTCGGCTGCATCCGTCCCTTTGGCTCTGCATAGCGCAATATCCGATGGTCGAATCAATCACGGTGATTTGGTTATGTTAGAAGCCTTTGGCGGCGGGTTTACCTGGGGTGCCTCCTTGTTGAGATACTAAAAGCAGTAAATTGCTGACAAAATAGAGGTTTTGGGTTGCTAAAACTTTTGGTTTTTGGCTTAAGTGTTTGAATTAGTTAAGGGGAGGGTGCAATGAGTGTGGGAACTGTAACCCGAGCAGATCTCGCGGAAGCCGTCTATCGAGAAATTGGTTTGTCACGAACAGAAAGTGCAGACTTGGTCGTAGCCGTAATAGATAACATAATAGATGCTTTGATTAGAGGAGAAACTGTGAAGCTTGCAGGCTTTGGTACGTTTTCTCTTCGCGACAAAAGTGAACGCATTGGTAGGAATCCTAAGACAGGAGAAGAAGTACCTATTACGCCTCGCAGGGTGCTAACTTTTAAACCGTCGCAAGTCGTGAAAGAACGGGTAAATTCTGCACTGACTGAGCAGGCCTAATTTATGCTACAGTCCAAGACAACGCGCGCGTTTAGAACTATCAGTGAAGCGGCCGATGAACTTGATTTGCAACCTCACGTGCTTCGTTTTTGGGAATCAAAATTTTCTGAGATCAAGCCTATAAAGCGGGGTGGCGGACGCCGGTTTTATCGGCCCGAAGATATTGAGTTGCTTCGGGGGATTAAGATCCTGCTGCATGATGAAAAACATCCTATTAAAGATGTCCAGAAACTTATACAAGTTAAGGGATCTGGTAGTGTATTGGAATTGGGTCGTTCCATGCAGCGAGCCTCAACCCCTAAGGAAGTCAAGGACACGGTGCTTATTCCGGAGCGTATTCAAAATGCGCCTCCGCCTGAAAAGCCATCTATTCGAGAAGTCATTTATGACCCCATTGAGCCTATATTAGAGGAAGAGGTTTATATTGATGTGTCGGGTCTGGAATCAGCTCTCGAGCGACTTGAGCGTTTGAAAGCAAGATGGAAAGATTTTATGCCTGTGATTAACGAGTAACACCTTAATCTGACTTGCAGCCGTGAAACTAACCCCTTATAGCGGCCTCTTGAAATGGTCTCGGAGTGTAGCGCAGTCCGGTAGCGCACTAAGCTGGGGGCTTAGGGGTCGTAGGTTCGAATCCTATCACTCCGACCATTTCTATAATTTTGTCACTCTGTCACAGTTATTCTCCGGCTATTCGGTGCTAAATGCTAATGATGGCTTCTTCCTTTTATAAAAATGTAGCTTATTGGTTATTTTTCGTCACCATATTGGTCATCATTATGATCGTTGTCGGGGGCGCGACACGCTTGACCAATTCTGGTTTATCGATCACGGAGTGGAAGCCCATTAAAGGGGCGTTGCCGCCAATTTCTGCGCAAGACTGGGCGCTTGAATTTGAGAAGTATAAACAAATTCCAGAATTCGAAGCTGAACATCCCGATATGGATTTGGCAGGGTTTAAATTTATCTATTTTTGGGAATGGATCCATCGTCAATTGGGGCGCATTATAGGGCTTGCCTATGCGCTGCCTCTCATTTGGTTCTCGCTAAAGAAGACCCTTAAGCCCGGATATTTTTTATCATATATTACCATTTTTTTTCTCATAGGGCTTCAAGGATTAATGGGATGGTGGATGGTCTCAAGTGGACTTGTTAATGACCGGGTCGATGTCAGCCAGTATAGATTAGCTGCCCATCTGGGTATGGCATTCATCATTTTGGGGCTCCTTTATAATTTATGGTTATCTCATGCGGAGAAATGGCAGCCAAAAGGCTATAAACCGGTATTGGTGAAGCGCTCCTTAGTCCTTTTTGTGCTGGTTTTCCTTCAAATTATTGCCGGGGCATTCGTTGCCGGAACTCACAGCGGAAAAAGCTATAACACATGGCCAGCTATGGATGGGGGATTTGTTCCAAACGGATATAGTGTTATGTCTCCCTCCTGGAAAAATCTATTTGAAAATACAGCCGCCATACAGTTTAATCACCGAGTTTTGGCTTATGCAATTTTGGCACTGACCCTTATTCTCCTTATATCGGCATTTCGTAAAAATGCCTTAAAAGGCCCCGTCACGGTGTTTGCCATTCTTATTCTTTGGCAGAGCATACTGGGGATATGGACATTGCTCGCTATTGCGCCATTATCGCTTTCTCTCTTGCATCAGTTCTCAAGTATTATTGTATTTCTCTCTGCTCTTTGGTTGTTTCGCTCCGCTCGGCGGGGCTATTGATCTTACCTCTACTTAACCGCAATTTCGCGCAGAATATATTCTAGTGAAATCAATATAATGCGGTCATCTTTTGTATCACCGACAACCAAGAGACCATTATTAAACACACTTCCCATGGCCGCATCCGTTAAGGCTACAAAGTCAGGGGCGTCGGTTCCGTTCACGCTTAGGCCGTTGGTTATTTTGAGCGCCTTCTCTTGATTTGAGCTTAAAATTATCTGACGTCCCGCAATTACCGCCTTATCGCTATCACACAGTTCCGGGGCGACTGTTTCAATATCGGATTGACTTAGGTTTAAGGCGTTATCGGATGTTTCATAGCTATAGGCCGTCTTTGTTGCGTCGCCGTCCTGGGTCCAAATGATGCTGTCCGTTACGGTGCAAAAGCTGGCACCGAGCTTTCCGCTCATAATCATAGGTTTGAAATTGCCATCATCATCAGCTTCGATGAAGGCGGCCAACTTCCCATTTTGCTTGATGGCGAGAAACACGCCAGATGCATTTTGCCGATTTAGACCGATAATATCAGAATAGGGGCCGTCACTCACTTTTCGCGGCGTGCGGCCTTCCGTGGTTGTTCGCCAGATAGAGCCGTCTTTGCCGCGTAAAATAATATGTCCGAGCCAAGACGCCACATTGTTTGGAATAAAGGTTGCCTGCTCCATTGCTATTGGCATGGAGTTTTCATCTGTCGCCCGCACTTCGATGATAGGCAGAGAGGCGTATTCCGCTTTATCAGTAGCCTTTTCACCAGCCGAGCAAGCCGTAATAAAGCTGGACAATATCACAATAGACGTAATTTTTAAATGACGCATGGGTATGCCTCCTCGCATTCAAAACTATGTTAAGTGCTATGGGCGTGCTATTTGCCCAATGCAAGGTGACGTTTGCCGGTTTTAAATTCCTTTATGTCGTTTTCGAGCTATTTCCGGCTGTGCTGCTTTTCACCAAAAAATGCGGAGCTAAGATCATCATTAAAAGCCGCCATGTCGCCTTTAGTCACCTCAGAGCGGACATTAGAGCATAAACGGACAATTCACTCCGGTAGTTCGATGTATCGAACGGACTTTTCAATTAGATCATGCCAATGATAGGAAGGGTTCTTATTAGCTCAGACCAAAATCTGGGACCTAGGCGCTGACATTAGACACATTCTGGAATGTTTTGAGCATCTGAATAGCGTAGATGGTCGAATTTCATGATGGATAACACCGAGGCCAAGTTCAGCCTCGATGAATTTTATAGGGTTAGGCTTTTGTTCCTGTAACAGGCGCGTTACCAAACATCCCTAGCTTGACGTTTCCGGTCATGTTACTTCCATCGGCTTCTAGGTCGAATTCCAATGTGAGCGGCATTGGAACTGTTATACTGAGGTTAAATTTGGCGTGACCACCTTCAATTTTACCATCTGCGATATCATCGGTGTTACCGTCACCTGTGGCAGTTCCTGTGAGCGTGTCACCATCCTCAGTTAGATCAACAGTGACTTCGCGATCACCCATCGGTGTTTTCATTGTTAGGTTCCATGTTCCTGTATAACTCATATTACTACTCCCAAGTTGTTTCATTCAGTTACGTTCTAATTTTCAATAGACGAGAAAGAAGTCAAGCCTTTAGACCAGTCTTTCTAGTCAAAACGTTGCGATCTCGTCTTTTGGAAAGGCTTCCGGTCCGCTTACAAAACTCAGAAATATTTGCCCTTAATAGCGAAGATCACTACGTGCACATTCACACTTCCAAGGGAACAGAGATGACGCTTATGCGCCTGTCTGACGCCGTTCGGGATAGCCAACCTCTTGATGGATTAAAAGTTCACAGATCTTGGTGGGTTGCAAAACAAGGCATAGAGGATGTTCAAAAGAAAAATAGAACAGCGGTCATTAGATTAAAAAATAATGTTTCTGTACCTGTTAGTCGATCAGGCTACAAAATGATTAAAGATGCAGGTTGGTTATAGTTGCGATGTTCTGTCTACTTTTTCTCGCATAGCAGAATTAAACGAGTGACTTAAAATCGCGTCAAGAAGCCTCTGAGATAGGGGGCGTAAAACGCCCAAAGAAGGCCGCTCGTTTCTTCCGCTTCAACCCTAATAGCTGACATTAGAAAAATCTCGCTAATATTATTCTATACCCAAATTTGGGGATGCAAGGATACAATAGCTGGATGATATAAACTTAATTTTCGCTGCTGATCTTAAGCGTACGGCCTCTACGATTAG